>JAFWXB010000391.1 GCA_017523185.1 Lachnospiraceae bacterium
CGAATAATTCCATTTTTTCACGTACACAAGCTTTAATTGCTTCTGCACCTGGAGCTAATAATTTTCTAGGGTCAAATCCTTTACCTTGTAAGTCTTTTCCTTCTTCGATATATTTTCTTGTAGCTTGTTGGAAAGCCCATTGACATTCAGTATTTACGTTAATTTTGCAAACACCTAAAGAGATTGCTTTTTTAATCATTTCTGCAGGAATACCTGTTCCACCATGTAATACTAATGGCATATTTCCAACTTTAGCTTTGATTGCTGCTAATGTATCGAAATCTAATCCTCTCCAGTTTTCAGGATATTTACCATGGATATTACCGATACCTGCTGCAAGCATATCTACACCAAGGTCAGCAATCATCTTACATTCTGCCGGATCAGCACATTCACCTGCACCGATAACACCGTCTTCTTCTCCACCGATAGAACCAACTTCAGCTTCGATAGATAAACCTAAAGCATGAGCTACGTTTACTTATTCCTGTGTTTTAGCAACGTTTTCTTCGATTGGATAGTGAGAACCATCAAACATGATAGATGTGAAACCAGCTTTGATACATTTGTAGCATCCTTCGTATGAGCCGTGGTCTAAATGTAAAGCAACAGGAACTGTAATTCCTAATTCTTCGTCCATAGCTTTTACCATAGCAGCTACTGTTTTAAATCCGGTCATGTATTTTCCAGCACCTTCAGATACACCTAAAATAACAGGTGATTGTAATTCTTGAGCTGTTAAAAGAATAGATTTTGTCCATTCTAAGTTATTGATATTAAACTGACCTACTGCATAATGTCCTGCTTTTGCTTTGTCAAGCATTTCTTTTGCTGATACTAACATTGTATTTTCCTCCTAAAGCCTTTAGATATTAGACATTTTATATTATAGTACATTTTTCCAAAAAAAGAAAGTCATAAAAATCATATATAAAGGAATTTCTTGTCTTAATTTTGTACTTTGCATTTTGTATTCTATACTTTTTCTTTATCTACTACAATTTGAATTTTTTTACATAAATTTTCAATAACAACTTCCTCATGTTCCCCACCAAATTCACCATCTAATGTCCATGGAACTTTCTTTTCAGAAACAATTTTTATTTTCTTTGTTTTAAAAGAATAAATCAAATCCGAATTATCAATTAAATTTGTTAAACAAGCTAAAATTTCATTCAACTCAATCGGATTGGTTGGACTTTTAATTAACGTCACTTCAAATTCACCATCATCCAGTTGTACATCTTTTCCTGTCATTCCTTTAAAACCACCTACGGAAATGGAATTTGTTATCATTCCATAAATAAATTTATCTTCAATTTGTTGCCCTTCCACTTCTATTTTCATTAAATAGTTTGGAATTGTTGCAAGACTTTTCGCTGCTGATAACAAATAAGCCAAATGACCTAATACATTTTTTAATTCTTGTGGTGTTTCATAAGAAATTTCCGTAAAAATACCAAATGCTGCAATATATACAAATATATCTTCATTAAATTTCCCTACGTCACAAACAAACGTATGTTCTCCTACTGCTATTTGTGCAGCTTTTACCATATCATTACTAATGCCCAAAGAACGTGCAAAATCATTTGTACTTCCTGCCGGAATATAACCAAGTGGAATCGTCAAATTCGCATTTCGCATTCCTGTTACAACCTCATCTAATGTACCATCGCCACCACTACATATAATACGGTCATAACCGGCTCCATCTTCTTCGACTTTTTTTGTAGCATCACCAACAGCTTGTGTTGTGTAAATCGTTACCTCAAAACCTGCTTTTACCATAATATCTACAATTTTTGTCAAATGATTTTTAATTAGTCCCTTACCTGATTTGGGATTGAAAATAAATAAAAGTTTTTGAATCTCCATAGTTCTACCTCAAACATCATATCAATCTTTTTCACAAACCTTTTTATATCTATCCATTCCCCTTTTGATAAATATGAAAATCATATTTTTTATGCAACTATACAAAATATTTTTGCAATACGATATCTTTTTTATAAATAAATTGGAACTGCTTTTATATAATTTTCCAAATTTGCTTTATTATAATTTATTCAAGTCCACCTCTTATTCCGGTTTCGTCAAATCTTCTGCTATTTTTGCTAATTTTCTCAAGCGATGATTCATTCCTGATTTGCCTACAGGAGGCTGTAAATAATTTCCCAGTTCTCTTAATGGTGCTTCCGGATGTTCCAAACGCACATACGCTGCTTCTTGTAATGGTTTTGGTAAATGCTCTAATCCCAACTCATCACGAATCTTTTCAATGTCTGTAATCTGTTTTACTGCTGCATTGACTGTTTTACTAATATTTGCTGTTTCACAATTCACTTTACGATTAATGGAATTACGCACTTCTTTTACAATACGCACATTTTCTAAATTCATAAGTGATACATAGGCTTCCATCACATTTAACATATCTACAATTTGAGAACCATCTTTTAGATATACAACAAAGTGATGTTTGCGTTCTACAATTTTAGCATCTGCACGAAATTCTTGCATAAGTTCCTGTAAACGCTGTGCTTGTTCTACAGATTTACATACAATTTCAAAATGATAGGCCTTATTAGGGTCAGACATAGAACCTGTTGCCATAAATGCACCACGAATAAATGCTCTTTTACAACAAATTTTATCTAAATAAAGTCCTTGTATTGCTTCTATGATTTTTTTACAATCAGCTTCATCTAATGGTTTTGAAATATCCATTCCAAACGCACGTTTCATAAGAATTGCATATTTTTCCAATAGTGTCGGATTTTCCGAAGCAAAAATAAGTTCTAACGGATTTGTACTAATTCTTCCTTCAAACATAATCATTGCCGTAAGTTCTGCAATCTGACAATGCATACTTTTACTGTGTCGTCTGGCAAGTTCTGCTTTTACATCACTTGAAAATGACATTCTTATTTCCCTCTTAATGCATCTTTGGTAATATCCCTATGTTCAATTTTAAGTCCATATTCCTCTCCACCTTCTAAACGTTTATAAAGTTCGTTTGCAAGTGTTACGGAACGATGTTTTCCACCTGTACATCCTACAGAAATCACAAGCTGATTTTTTCCTTCAGAAATATAATGTGGAATTAGGAATTTTACCATATCTTCTAATTTATCAATAAATTCATTTGCTTCAGGATATTTCATAACAAATTCCTGAATTTCTTTATCATTTCCGGTTTTTGGACGCAATTCCTGAAAATAAAATGGATTTGGTAAAAAACGCACATCCATTACAAGGTCAGAATCGGATGGGATTCCATATTTAAACCCAAATGATAAAATAGTAATAAACAGACTTTTATACTCTTTTTCATCAATAAAAATTTTTTCCAATTCTGTTTTTAATTCTCTTGTAAGTAACTTACTCGTATCAATAATATAATCTGCCTGATTTTTTAAAAATGCAATTTTTTCACGCTCACGCTCAATTCCTTTTTCAATACGCTCATGCTTTGCAAGAGGATGATTTCTGCGCGTTTCTTTATAACGTTTTACAAGCACTTCATCATCTGCATCTAAAAATAAAATTTCAAATGTTGTTCCTTCAATTTCCATTTTATTTAATACATCTTCAAATTCTTGAAAATCTTTTCCACTTCTTACATCAATCCCAACTGCCATCTTATCCATTGTACTATGTGCAGCCTTATAAAAATCCATAAATTTTTCAAATAATGGGATTGGAAGATTATCTACGCAAAAATATCCCATGTCTTCCATCATTTTCATTGCTGTACTTTTTCCGGCTCCGGACATACCCGTTACAATTACAAGTTTCATTAGAATTCACCTACCATTTTTACTTCTGGTTCTAACATCACACCAAATTGTTCATATACTTTTTCTTTTACATCTGCAATCAATTGCAACACATCTTTTGCAGTAGCATCTCCTCTATTAATAACAAATCCACAATGCTTTTCCGAAACTTGTGCTCCACCTACACGATATCCACGAAGTCCTGCATCTTGAATGAGTTTCCCTGCAAAATATCCTTCGGGACGTTTAAAGGTACTTCCTGCACTTGGATATTCCAATGGTTGCTTGTCAATTCTGCGAGATTTATAATCTTCCATTTCTGCTCGAATTTCCGATTCTTCTTTTGGTGTTAAACGAACGGTTGCTTGTAATACAATATATTTCTTTTCCGGAATACAGCTATGACGATATGACAATTCTAATTCTTCCGGAGTTAATTCTAAGATATCGCCTTGTGGTGTAAGCACTTTTGCACTTACTACAATATCTTTCATCTCACCACCATATGCACCTGCATTCATTACCATTGCACCACCAAGCGTTCCTGGAATTCCTGCTGCAAATTCTAATCCGGAAAGTCCTCTTGTTGCTGCTTCTTTTGCTGCTTTAGAAAGCAATGTACCTGCACCAATCGTCATTTGATTGTCATTTACTTGAATTTCTTCTGCTGATTTTGCAAATGCAAGCACAAGTCCACGAACCCCATTATCTCCTACTAAAAGGTTACTTCCATTTCCAATAATTGTTACCGGTATTTCATATGATTTCGCAAGTGCCAAAATATTTGGCACTTTTGAAATACATGGCGAAACAAACACATCTGCATTCCCCCCTATGCGAAATGTTGTATGTTTCTTCATTGGTTCATTACATAAAATTTCTTCTTTTGGAAGAAGTTCTGTTAATTTTTCATAAAATTCTTGGTTCATATCTACATTCCCTTATATTTGCTATATTTCTTTTTTATCTATAAATGATGAAAAGATTATATCTTGTAGCTTTTATCACATTTGTTTCTTAAAAATTACGCCTGTTTTAAGAAAGCGACATATGCTCTGTATGCTTCATATAAATCTACTTTACTGATAATTTCCCATGGTGCATGCATATTTAATACAGAAACGCCACTATCAATAACATTCATGCCATAATTTGCAAAAATATATGCAATTGTTCCACCACCGCCTTGGTCTACTTTTCCAATTTCAGAAGTTTGGAATGTAATCTCATTACTATCCATTATATTGCGAATCTTTGCAACATATTCTGCATTTGAATCATTCGAACCACCTTTTCCTCTGGAACCTGTATATTTACAAAATACAACACCATTTCCAAAGTACGCACAATTTTTCTTTTCCATAACAGATGGGAAATTCGGGTCAAATGCTGCAGATACGTCAGAAGAAAGCACTTTGGAATTCTTTAATGCACGACGCATTGCAAGTTCCGAATATGTGCCTGCTAAATTCATCACTTCTGCTACACAGTTTTCAAAGAATTTTGATTCCATACCGGAAGCACCTACACTTCCAATTTCTTCTTTATCTACTAAAAGACATACACTTGTGTATTCCGGTATACCAACTTCAAGCATTGCACAATATGACGGATATGCACATACTCTGTCATCATGGCCATATCCCATAATCATACTTCTGTCAAATCCATAATCTCTTGCATCACCAGCCGGTACAACTTCAATTTCTGCCGAAATGAAATCAGCTTCTTCTATATCATATGTTTCTTTTAAAATATTTAAGATATTTGCTTTTACTTTTTCTTTTACATCTTTATCTGCATTGTCTAATGGCATACTTCCGATTAAAACATCTAAATTTTCACCTTCAATAACTTTTGCAGCCTTTTTCTCTAATTGTTCCCCTGAAAGATGAATTAATAAATCACTAATACCAAATACAGGGTCATTTTCTTTATCACCAATATTGATATTTACGGTTGTCCCATCTTTTTTACATACAACACCATGAAGTGCAAGTGGTAACGCTACCCATTGATATTTTTTAATTCCTCCATAATAATGTGTATCAAGCATTGCTAATTCCGTATCCTCAAATAATGGCACTTGTTTTAAATCCAAACGAGGAGAGTCAATATGTGCACCTAAAATATTCATACCTGCTTCTAAGTTCTTTTCACCAAGTACAAAAAGTGCAAGTCCTTTTCCCATATTGTTTGCTACAATTTTATCGCCTGCTTTTACTGCTTTTCCTTCTGCAATCAGCTCATCTAAATCTGCAAACCCTGCTTTTTTTGCCTGCTCATAAATTTCCTGTGTACATTCACGTTCTGTTTTACACTTACTGATGAATTTGCGATAATCTTCTGCAAACGCAAAAACCTTATCTCGTTGTTCTCCTACCGGATATTTTGCCCATGCATTTTTCTTTTCCATGATGTTGTTTCTCCATTTCTATCATTCCAAATTTGACATAAAGCCTTCGAAAACTGTTTTTCTTTCTAATGCTTCTTCCTATTTCATCGACTCCTATACTTCCATCTCCATAGGCGTAACTTCCCATTGTCAAAACGGTAGACCACTTATCTAAAATTTATTAGACCACAATAAGAAGATTCTTTTCTTATCGTCTAAATACAAAACTACAAATATGTTGTCTATATATAAAGGCATATTTCTAATTCTATTATAAAATATCTTTACACTATAAACATCTCTAATTATTTTGTTATAATTTTTCATCTCTACTATTACTATAAATAACAAAATATCCTTATATCAGAAACAAATTTGTATAATATTCTAAATTCGCGCGTTTATAGATATCTACTTAATGATAGTATAAAACAAATTATTCCTCATCTTCATCTTCGTCGCTATTTCTGCCTCGAATTAAATTTTCTTGTACGCGTCGATACAATTCTTGCGCAGCATTGTAACCCATTTTCTTTTGTCTGTGATTTACTGCTGCTGTTTCACAGATAACGGATAAATTACGTCCCGGACGAATTGGAAGCGAATGACAAACGACTTTGTTTCCGAGATATTCAATATATTCTTCCTCTAATCCCATTCTGTCATACTCTTTATCTTTTCTCCAATCTTCCAATTTAATTACCAAATCTATCTGTTGTTTTTCTTTTACACATTCTACACCATACAATGTTTTTACATCAATAATACCAATACCACGAAGTTCTATAAAGTGTCTTGTAATCTCCGGTGCAGTTCCCATCAATGTATGTTCATTAATCTTTGTAATTTCTACAACGTCATCTGATATTAAACGATGTCCACGACGAATCAATTCCAATGCAGCTTCACTTTTTCCAATACCACTTTCTCCTGTAATCAGCAAACCTTCTCCATATACATCTACAAGTACACCATGAATGGTAATACATGGTGCTAATTGTTCACCTAATTCATAAATTAATTCGGCTGTAAATGCAGAAGTAGAACGACTTGTTCCTAAAATTGGGATTCCTCGTTCTTCTGCCATCTGTACAAGAGTTTCCATTGGTTCTAAATTTCTGCTAAAAATAATACATGGCATATCATAACTTAACAATTCTTCAAATCGTTGTAATTGAACTTCCGGTTCTAATTGTTCTATATAAAAATATTCTACATTCCCCATCACTTGTACACGAGAACTTTCAAAATGTGAAAAATATCCTGCAAGTTGTAAAGCCGGACGATTAATATCAGCTGATTGAATTTTTCTCTTTTTCAAATTGATGCTATGTGTAAAAACTTTTAAATCCATAACTTCTACAATTTTCGCTACACTTACCCCATTTTTATTCATATTTTCTCCTCTCAAAAATACCCAATTTTGTTATCAATACTCTGATTTTGTCATTTTATATCTGACACATTTCGCTTTGATTTTATCATAAATACATAAGAACTGCAATTCTATTGTATCACACAATAGAATCCGATAAAATTAAATTTATCTTAAAAAAATAAAAATGAATATTTATACTTTTGTTTTATGGAAAAACATATAAACACTTTCTGCTGATTTCTGATTCATACTCTCTGTTTCTGCTAATTCTTCTATACTGGCATTTTTAATGTTTTCCAAGGATTGGAATTTTCGCATTAATGCTTTTCTTCTTTTAGCTCCAATCCCTTCAATATCATCTAATACGGATTTTACTTGTGTTTTACTTCTTAAACTTCTGTGATATTCAATTGCAAAACGATGTGCCTCATCTTGAATACGTGTAATCAATTTAAAACCTTCACTATGACGGTCTATTGGCAATTCCTGATTTTGAAAATATAAACCACGCGTATTGTGATTTTCATCTTTTACCATGCCACAAACAGGAATATTTAACTGCAATTCCTTTAAAACTTTCAAACAAATATTTACTTGTCCTTTTCCACCATCCATAAAAATAATATTTGGAAAACGATGAAAACCTGCAAGTTCCTCTGAATGTATATTTTTTTCTAATTGTGCTCGTTCTTCTATCCCATGCACAAAACGTCTTGTTAAAACTTCATACATAGAAGCATAGTCATCTGCACTTGTCACCGTTTTCAATTTGAATTTACGATAATCGCTTTTTTTCGGTTTTCCTTTTTCATATACTACCATAGAGCCTACAATTTCAAAGCCATTGATATTGGAAATATCAAATGCTTCAATACGTTCTAATCCCTTTATTCCAAGCAAGTTTTCGATTTCTTTTACTGCTCCAATCGTTCGACTTTCTTCACGCTTTATCTTTTCTTTATCTTGATGAAAAAGAAGTTCTGCATTTCTTGTTGCCAAATCCATCAATTTTTCTTTCATACCTTTCTGTGGTGTATGAATTTGTACTTTTCTCCCTGCTTTTTTTGTCAACCATGCTTCTAAAATACGTTCTTCTGTGACTTTTTCCTGTAATAAAATTTCCTTTGGAATAAATGGTGTTCCTGAATAAAATTGCTTTACAAATGTTTGAAGAATATCACTTTTTGTTTCTTCTGTTCCTACACGCACATGAAAATGGTCCCTGCCAATAATTTTCCCGCCACGCACAAAAAATACTTGAACAATTGCATCTGTATCATCTGCTACAATTGCAAGAATATCTTTATCTTCTCCATCTGTATTTGTAATTTTTTGTTTTTGTGCTATCTGCTTTACACTTGATAACAACTCTCGATATTCAATTGCTTTTTCAAACTCCATATCTTCGGAAGCCTGTTGCATTTTTTCTTCTAATTCTTTTAAAATGGGTGTATAATTTCCCCCTAAAAATTCCAATACTTTTTCTATTTTTACACGATATGCTTCTTTTGTAATATATCCCTGACAAGGTGCCTGGCACTTATGAATGTGATAATTCAAACATGGTATATCCTTTCCCATATCTCGTGACAAATTGCGATTGCAAGTACGAAGTCCATAAATTTTATTCATTAAATCAATAGTATCTTTTACTGCTCCTCCACTCGTATATGGTCCAAAATATTTAGACTTATCTTTTTTCATTTCATGCGAAAAAAGCACTCTTGGATAATCTTCTCCTATAGTTACACGAATATACGGATAACTTTTATCATCACGAAGCATCGTGTTGTATTTTGGAGAATGTTCTTTAATTAGATTACATTCTAAGACAAGTGCCTCTAATTCCGAATCTGTAATCACATATTCAAAACGAGCAATATGTTCTACCATTTGTTTTTTCTTAATACCTTCATTATGACTTGGTTGAAAATATTGACGTACACGCTTTTTTAAATTAACTGCTTTTCCAATATAAATAATCGTATCCGATTTATCATACATAATATAAACACCTGACAAATCCGGAAGTTTTTTTAATTCTTCTTGTATCTGAAACATACCTACTCCTTTCCTCAAACGCATTACCTATCATTGATAAAATAGCATAAGCATTGCATAAACATATCTTTTTTCTTTATTATTACATTATATTATAAACGAAATATATAGTTTAAGTCTACCTTAGTGGACTTTTGCGAAAGGCGTGAGAGTCTCGATTGCCAAGAAAAAACTCCTCTTACTTCTTGTTTTCTAACTTAAAGTAAGAGGAGTTTTTTATAAAACGTTTCTTTATTCCATATCTTTTTTAGAAGTATCCAAGGCTTCTGTTTCTACAATTGTATTTTCAATTATGATGTCTTTTTTCGCAGAATTTTCTATATTATCTGTTTCTTCTTGTGATACAGATACATCTTCTGTTTGCACATCTGCTTCTGAAATCTGTTCTGTTGTTTCACTTTCTTCCGGAAGCCCTTTCATTTCTCGAAATATCTTCATAAATTCCTTACCTGTAATGGTTTCTTTTTCAAATAAGTATTGCGAAATATAATCTAAAATTTCTTTATGTTCTTCTAACATGCGATATGCATCTTCATAGCAAGTATTAATTACAGATAATACTTCTTCATCAATTAAACCTGCTGTATCTTCCCCACAAATTAAACCTGCTCTGCCATCTAAATATTGATGTTCTACTGTTGCAAGACACATCATACCAAATTTATCTGACATACCATACATAGTAATCATAGCACGAGCAATTTTTGTTGCATTTTCAATATCATTCGCTGCACCACTTGTGGCAGATTTGAATTGAAGCATTTCTGCTGCACGACCAGCCATGTAAGTTGTAATTTTCGCCAAAAGCTCATCTTTTGTTTCAAGATATTTTTCTTCTTCCGGTGTTTGTAATGTATATCCCAAAGCCCCCATAGTACGAGGTACAATTGTAATTTTTTGTACCGGCTCTGTATTTTTTTGTAATGCAGATACAAGTGCATGACCAACTTCATGATAAGAAACAATTTTACGTTCTTTTTCACTCATAATACGGTCTTTCTTTTCTTTTCCACCAACAGCTACTAATTCAAATGCTTCAAAAAGGTCTGCTTGATTTACAAACTTTCTGCCATTCTTTACAGCATTAATTGCAGCTTCATTTATCATATTTGCAAGGTCAGAACCTACAAGACCGGCTGTTGCAAGTGCAAGTGCATCTAAATCTACACTTTCGTCCATAAGTACATCTTCAGCATGAACTTTTAATGTTTCCAAGCGACCTTTTAAATCCGGTTTATCTACAATAATTCTTCTATCAAAACGCCCCGGACGAAGCAATGCTTTATCTAATACTTCCGGTCTGTTTGTTGCGGCAAGAATCAATAATCCTTTTGAAGTATCAAAACCATCCATTTCAGCAAGAAGCTGATTTAATGTCTGTTCACGTTCATCATTGCCACCACCATAGCGACTATCACGACTTTTACCGATTGCATCAATTTCATCAATAAAAATAATACATGGTGCCATTTTTTGTGCTTCTTTAAATAAATCTCTTACACGAGAAGCACCTACACCAACAAACATTTCTACGAAATCAGAACCTGCCAAAGAGAAAAATGGAACTTTTGCTTCTCCTGCAACAGCTTTTGCAAGAAGTGTTTTTCCTGTTCCCGGAGGGCCTACAAGTAATGCACCTTTTGGAAGTTTTGCACCGATTTCTTTATATTTCTTCGGATTATGCAAAAAGTCTACCACTTCTTGTAAGGATTCTTTTGCCTCATCCTGACCTGCTACATCTTTAAATGTAACTCCTGTAGTCTTTTCTACATATACTTTTGCAGTAGTTTTACCAACTCCCATTGCTCCACCACCCATACGTTTCATTAAGAAACCGAGTAATATCCACATAGAAGCAAGTGGAAGTACAAAACTTAAAATATTCACAAGTAATGTAGAAGTATCATCCGGTACTTTACCTTTAATTTCTATAATATCACCATTTTTTGTTTTTAATGTTTTCAAATGTTGGATAAGTTCCTCATCACCCACATATCCTGTATAATATGTGATATCATAATTGCTCTTATCCTCTACTAATGTATAATTGATTTCATACGAATCAAATTCAACACTTTTTATATTGCCTGCTTCAAGTTCTGCAAGAAACTTTGTATATGTCGTTTCCTTCGAACTCATTTGATTAAAATGACTTGTAAATAACGATACTACAAACAATGCAACTAATGAAAACATTATAAATGCTAAAATCATTTGCCCATTATTTTTCTTACCTGAACCATTATTATTTCCATTGTTGCCATTATTTCCATTGTTATTACCATTTCCATTATTTCCATTATCCCCGTTTACATTCGGGTTATTGTAATCATTATGGTTATCCATTCGTTTCAGCACATCCTCCTATACACATTTTATTGTACATATTAATTTCTCCTATTATTGTACAATATATCTATTATAAAGAAAGAAACCTATAAAATCAACATTTTCTTTCATGAACTTTTCGTTTGATTTATTAAAACTTTATAACTTTCTATTTCATATTAAAATCTATATATCTCTTTTATGTTAATATCCATTCGATAAACTACATCTGATGACGAACCACCTTATATTCATCTCCTGATTTATAATATGGACAATGTTTATAACTGCTTTGAATAAAACGTGCCATATCATCTTCGTCCATATTTACGGAACAATAATAACATTCATCTTCTTCATCATATTCGTTATATGCACAAAAATCGCAACTTGTCTGCATTTTTCTTACCTCAATCATCTTAAAATTTATATTTTTCTCACTATCTTTTTCTATAAACACTATATGTTTTATCTATTTCTTATTTATTTAATTTCTTATACTTTTGTAAAATTATATACCATTATACAAAAAATTTTTTTATTTATAAAACTTATGTTATTTACAAAACGCATTGTATTATACAAATTGATTTCTTTCTTTATTATATTCATATTGAATCATTTTTAACTTATCTATAATTTCTTTTTCAGAAATCATATAAGCTTTTGCAAATTCTTCTAAACTTTCATAATAATCTCTTAATTCTGTATTTACTACACCAAGTAACATAACAGGATCTTTTGGTAAATTCATGCTAATTCTCCTTTTCTTAATCTTCTATAAAATAGTAATTCTTATTTTATCAATAATTTGTGAATTTGTCTTGTCCAATTACAATTATTTTTATATTTTATTCTAATTCTTTTTCACTTCTTTGCCATTTATCTAACGTGGTTCGACAAAGGATAAAAATATTACCCTCTAATCAATAAAATGAAAGATGGGACACCTTTTGGTGTCCCATCTTTCGAGGAGTTTAGTTATGAAAATGTTTATTAATAAAAAGGGAATGTTGTAAAGGAATGACTTCCTTTTACAATGATTAGTATAACCATAAATTGTGACAAGAATATGTCCGTTTTCGAAAACATTTCTAAAATTAATTAAATTTTTTTTAGAAACAATTTATAAATTTCTTATAAATTTCCAAGAAATATCTTAATAACTAAATATATTCCAAAAAATTACATCTCTAAACCCAAAAGAAAAAATAATGTAAATTCTTTATTTTAATATAAAAATAATCGTTTGCATTTATTTTTCTAATTCATATTATTTTAAAAAAATATAAAACTCTTATAGTTCCAATAACATCTTACATAATGCAATCTTTTCTTGATTTTCTTCTAAACTATTTTCAAAAATAACCATTCCTTGTTGTGTAGATGGATTTAATAATCCTGCTACATCTAATCTTCGTTTCATTTCTCTGGCAGTTCCTTCTCCACCATCACAAACGATAACTTCATCACCTAAAATTTCTTGTATCAATTTCTTAGCAAATGGATAATGGGTACACCCTAAAACAACAGCATCTACTTTATGTATACAGTATTCATATAACAATTCTTTTAAATACTTTCGAAAATCATTACTTTGTAAATCTCCACGTTCTACAAAATCCATAAGTCCCGGACATGGCAATGGAATAATTTCTGCTTCTTTGCTATAACGTCCCATAAGCGTGCGAAATTTTTCTTCTCGAATTGTCATAGGCGTTGCCATAACAAGCACACGTCCACCATGTTTTAAAGTAACTGCCGGTTTTACTGCCGGTTCAATTCCCACAATAGGAATATCAGGATATGTTTTTCGAAGTTCTCGAACAGCAGCACTTGTAGCAGTATTACAAGCAACTACAAGACCTTTGGCTCCACGTTCAAATAAATTTTTAGCACAATACATCGTAAGTTCTTGTACTTCTTGTTTTGATTTCATTCCGTAAGGTGCATTTTTAGAGTCCCCAAAATAAATATAATTTTCATTTGGCATAATCTTTACTAATTCTTTTAATACACTAATTCCACCAACTCCCGAATCAAATACAGCTATTGGTTGTATATTTTTATTTTTCATTTTTCTCCCCCTCTTTTCCTTTCATTCCCTTCTCTGTTTGATAATTTCCATTTTTCTTAGAAATCACATATAATTGTCAAAAACTTTCATAATTATTTTATTTTTCTAAAAACATATGGCTTTTATCTTTTTTATTTATTGAACCGACGTTACTTATAATATCTTGTTCACTACCATCCGATATATCTAACAAATCATATTTCAAACAAATATTTTAAAATTTATTCTTGTAACTATAACTGATAAAATATGAAAAACTACACAAAAATATAGTTTATTTGTTTGCTACATAAAGACATTTTTTATTATAATGAAAAATATGTCTTTCTATTATGGACAAATTTGTGCAATATTCTAAATTTATTCATTTATAGTTTTTAATGTAAATAAATTCTCAAAACTTATA
>JAFWXB010000392.1 GCA_017523185.1 Lachnospiraceae bacterium
ATACTTCGGCATAATTTAACGCATCTTCTAAGTTATCACTTTTTCCTGCCGATTTTAAATCCAAATATAATTTCGCATTGATATAGAAGTCTTGTCCTATTTGTTTTTCTTCTTCTAAAACACCATGATATGCAAATATTTTTAAATTTGTTATTTTAATAAAATCACTTAATTTCAACATCTTCATCCTTTTTCTGTCTAAATATTTAATATTGCTTTTGTCATTTGAATTGCACGATAATTTTCTTTGATATCATGTACTCGTACAAATCCACATCCTTTTTGTACTGCTAAAACCGTTGTAACTAATGTTCCTTCAATTCGTTCTTCACTTGGTAAGTTTAATGTCAATCCTATAACTGATTTTCTGGAAGTTCCAAGTAATACAGGATATCCTAACACATGTAATTGTTCTAAATTCTTTATCGCAAGCAAATTTTGTTCATATGTTTTTGCAAATCCCACTCCAATATCTAAAATAATTTTATTATTCTCAATCCCTGCATCTTTTGCAATTTGTATACTTTCTTTTAAATCAAAAAGTATATCTTCTAAAAAATTCTCATATTGCAACTGTTTACGATTATGCATAAGACAACAAGCTACTTTATGCTTCATAATTACTTCTGCCATATGTGGGTCTGCTTTTAAGCCCCATATATCGTTTACTAAATCAGCTCCTGCTTTGATTGCCATATCTGCAACTTTACTTTTATATGTGTCTACGGAAATTGGAATATCAAACCTTGCTTTGATTGCCTCTATAATGGGCAAAATACGTTCCATTTCTTCTTCTTCTGAAATCTTTGTATAGCCCGGTCTTGTAGATTCTCCTCCAATATCAAGAATA
The DNA here is from genome assembly GCA_017523185.1 of Lachnospiraceae bacterium. Next base: position 851 of record JAFWXB010000392.1, read on the forward strand.
TCTGCACCTTCTGCTATCATTTCTTCAGCTCGTTTTAAAGCCTTATCGACACCTTGATATTTTCCCCCATCTGAAAAAGAATCCGGTGTTACATTTAAAATTCCCATAATATAGGTATTTTCTCTCGTATTAAATTCTCTTGTTCCTATTTTCATACCTATTAATTGATTAAAATCTTTCTTTCTAAAATAATATATTTTTTTATCAAAAATGATAGTTATTGAATTTACACTTACATAAAATGATAATTTCAATAAATTCCAAGTCAATGACTTACAATCAAATTTAACTATCTGAATATTCAATTTTACTACTTGCTCATAAGCAAATTCTAAAAAACACTACGTTTTATATATTGATAACTATGATTACTTACATAATGTAAAAAAGCGATTTACAAGTGTTTCATTTTCTTCAAATGCTCCACGAGCAACAAAAGTTACTGTTTTACTGCCCGGTTTTTTTACACCACGCATTGTCATACACATATGCTCTGCTTCTATCATAACGATTGCTCCTTTTGGCTTTAAATGTTCCATTAAAGCATCTGCAATTTGTGCAGTTAGTTGTTCTTGAATTTGTGGACGTTTTGCAAATACTTCTACGGTACGTGCAAGTTTACTAATTCCTACTACTTTTCCATCCGGAATATATGCAACATGTGCTTTTCCATAAAACGGCATAAAATGATGTTCGCAGGTAGAATAAAATACAATATCTTTTTCAATTACCATTTCATTATTATCAGCATGAAAGGTCTTTGATAATGGTTTTTTTGCATCTTGTTCTAAGCCTGCAAAAATTTCTTCATACATTCTTGCAATTCTATCAGGTGTTTCTACTAATCCTTCTCTATTTACATCTTCTCCAATGCCTTCTAAAATCAGGCGTACACCTTCTTTTATTTTTTCTTTATCCATCTTAACTGTTCCAATCATATTTTTTCAAATGTTTTCTTATACATTTTTTATTTTCTGAAATTCTATTTTTATATATGCTTCTTTGAAAGCACTTAAATACGATAATGACCCAAATGCCAATATTGGCTTTTTATGTTCTCGTGCATAATGTATCGCATTTTCTACTGCCAACTCTACACTTTTACAAAATGTAACATCTTTCTCATTGTCAATTGATTTTACTTCTTCTGCTAATACTTTTCCATCCAATGCTCTTGGATTTGGTGGTGTAATCGTAAATACTTTTTCTGCATAAGGCAACATCTGTTCTAATATTTGTTTATATTCTTTATCTGCTAACACCCCTATTATATAGACAAGTGATGGATTTGTAAAACAATTTTCTAAAGTAATACGAAGTTGTTTTGCTGCATCTTCATTATGTGCTCCATCTATAATACATAATGGTTCTGTTCCAATCACCTCAAATCGACCTGCCCATGATGCTTTTGCAATTCCCTTTTGACAACATTTTAAAATTATCTCATTTCTTGATAATTTATCTGTAAATATCATTTTTGCATTTGGCTCTGCTTTATGATGAATTTTTAAAAAAAAGTTCCAATATTCATTCAAAACTGTATTATCTAAAATTTCATGCATCACATCTATTGCAAGTGCTGCATTTTTCATTTGATATGAACCTGTAAGAGTTGTTTTATATGTTATTCCTTTATAACAAAATATCAATTCTGTTGGAGTTTGTGAAATTTTGTATAATTCATTTTCTTTTACAAACGAAATTGTCTTAAAATAATCTTTATATTGTATATATTCTGTAAAACTATGTGTTTCTCGTTCTTCTTTTTCTCTTATATGATTCGTATCCATAATATTTGTAATTTGATATATCATATTTACATCATCTGTCCATGTATTTTTTGTATTTTCTTCGTTTGCTTTTTTCGTTAAAACAGACTCTACTTCCGGTAATTGTTGTGCTGAAAATACTTTTACCCAAGGTTTTATAATACCGGACTTTACTTGTGCAATTTCTTCTAATGATTCTCCTAAAAACTGCATATGGTCATAACTGATATTTGTAAATACACAAGCAATTGGCTTTGTTATGATATTTGTTGCATCTGTTTCTCCTCCCATACCTGTTTCTAATAATAAAATATCCGTTGGCATTTCGGAAAAATACACAAATGCCAATGCTGTTTCAATTTCAAAAACAGTCGGTTGAATTCCTTTTGATACTACAATGTCACAGGCTTTTTTTACCTGTGACAATGTCTTTGCATATTCTGCTTTTGTAATATTTCTACCATCATATTGCCAAGCTTCTAATGGGTCAAATACACAAGGAGAACAATAACGCCCTACTTTTAACCCCAGTTCCTGAAACATAGACGTAAGATATGTTCCCACAGAACCTTTTCCATTTGTTCCTGCAATATGAATGATTGGAATTGTGTCTTGCACATTTCCAAGTTCCTGCATCAATGCTTGCATATTGTCTAATCCTAGAATACTTCCAAATTTTGCTGTATTTTGAATAAATTCTCGTGCTTGTTCATATGTCATTTTTTTACCCCTTTTGTATCACGATTTCCGATACGCAAACGATGTAAAGCAAGTTCTTTTCCTTTTACTTCAATATGCATCATTTCTCCTTCGGAAAGTATAAAAATTTCTTTCAATTCATCTGCATCTAATTTCATGCCACGAACACCTATGGCTGATTTTTTCTTTTCCGGAATCTGCGTAGCATCAATACGCAAAAAGATATCTTTTTTCGAACGCATTACTATTGTATCATTTTCTTTTATTGCACAGACTTTTAACACTTCATCTTCTTCTGCTAATTTTGTAGCAACAGTCGTCTTTTTTCCTACCACAAATTCAGCTCCATCTACAATTTTTACCATAGATTGCTTTGTTACAAATAAAATTTTATTTGATGCTACTTCTTGTAAACTTGTAATATATAAATAATTTTCTATTTTACTATCATAATTACTCAAATTGTCAATTGGCGTTCCTTTGTCTTTTAATTTACCTGCCGGAAGGTCTAACACTTTTATCATGTGTAATTGTCCTCGATTTGTAAAAATACAAATTTTATCTGTATTTTTACAAGTAAATACATAACGATTTTCAGAATCGGCAGTTTCTTTGTTACGTTCATAAATCGAAACATCAATTGTTTTTGCATATCCAAAACGGTCCATCAAAAAGACTACGTCTTTTTCTTCGATTGGTTTTTCTACTACAACTGCTTCTTTTAAATTGTCAATTACTGTTTTTCGTTCTTTTGCATATTGTTTTTTGAAGTTTTTTAACTCTTTCATAATTACTTTTGCCATAGAAGAACGTTTGGAAAGAATATCTTCATATTGTGAAATCTTTATCAATGTTTCATTGTGTTCTTTCATCAATGCATCAATTTCAAGACCAATCAACTTATACAAACGCATTTCTAAAATAGCACTTGCTTGGCGTTCCGTAAAGGCAAGTTTTTTCGCTAACTTTTGTGACGTTTTTGTTTTAAATGTAATATTTGATACATCTCCTGTCATAAGACATAACTTTGCATCTTTTAAATTCTTACTTCCACGAAGAATTTCAATAATTAAATCAATGACATTACACGCTTCAATTAAACCTTCTTGTATCTCTTTTTTCTCTCTTTCTTTTGCAAGAAGTGTTGTATATTTTCTTGTTGCAATTTCATATTGAAAATTCACATGATGACGAATAATTGGAATAATTCCCATAGTTTCCGGTTTTCCATTTGCAACGGCTAACATATGAACGCCAAATGTATCTCCTAACTTTGTCTTTTTATATAAAAGATTTTCCAAACTTTCAATATCTGCTCCTTTTTTCAAGTCAAGCACAATACGAATCCCATCTTTGGAAGATTGATTGGAAATATCTACAATATCACTTGTCTTTTTTGTTTCTACCAAATTAGAAATATCCATTAAAAACTTCCCAATATTAGCACCTATCATGGTGTATGGAATCTCTGAAATAATCATACGAATTTTTCCTTCTTTTAATTGCTCAATTTCCACTTTTCCACGCACTTTAATTTTTCCCATACCGGTTTCATAAATAGACAACAATTCATCTTTATTGGCAATAATTCCACCTGTTGGAAAATCAGGCCCTTTGATATATTCCATCATTTCTTCTGTTGTAATGTCAGGATTTTTCATATACGCAATAACACCATCTATCACTTCTCCAAAATTATGAGGTGGAATACTTGTTGCCATACCAACAGCAATTCCCTCTGCACCATTAATCAAAAGATTTGGTACTTTTACAGGAAGTACAAGTGGTTCTTTTTCTGTTTCATCAAAATTTGGTCCAAAATCTACTACATTTTTATCTAAATCTGCAAGGTATGCTTCTTGTGTTACTTTTTGAAGTCGTGCTTCCGTGTAACGC
>JAFWXB010000393.1 GCA_017523185.1 Lachnospiraceae bacterium
GGTACAATATTTTCTACACGACCAATATAAATGTTGTTAATAATTGACTGTTCTTCTTCTAAAAGCTGAAAATCTACAAAATTTCGTTTTTCATCTAATATGATATAGGCTAAATATGATGTTTTTTGAATAGAAACTCTTGTAATAGCAAGACGATTCATATATCTTCTCCTTTCAAAAAAATACCACTTTTTCTAATTTAGTGAGATTTTTTCATTTTAATCTATAATGGATGAAATATAAATTTATCCGTATTGGATATTCGTTAAATGATTGTGCCTTGTTCTAATAGAGAAATAAATGCTCCGTTTTCATCTGCTGTATATACATCATTTCTATGAATCGCAATTGCTGTTTCATCATATTTTATACCTAATTTTTCATAAATAGACGCTAATACAAGTTCCGGTTTAATATTTGTCGTGCTTCCTGTGGATACACAAATAAAAATAGCAGGTTTTCCGTCACGTTCTACTGCTTTTATTTCATATACAAGTGGTTTTAAGTCAATTTCTTTTTCACTTTTTTTCGTTTTCTTAATAATGGTAAATGTATCTTTGGAGGTAAAACATTCGTTTATTTTTTCGTTCCATTCGTCTACGGAATATGGACTTGTATGATTATTCTGATATGTCAAATCTGTTTTATCATTTACTTTATTTTGTGTCAAATTATCTAAATTTGTTATGGAATAAGACGTTTGTTCTTTAAATGTCAGATAATAATCAGCAGCAGTTACAATGGACATAGCTGTTTTTGCATTATCTGGTAATTTTACATATCCTGTTACTTCTACACCATCGACCATAGTTGCGTTTAATGCCTGAAGGGCTTCTTTCGTTGATGTTGTGCTATTTACTTCAATGTCAAAATATTCACCATCACTTGTAATGCCTACCCCAAGTGGTGCTGCAAAAGACATAATCTGATGTGGGGAAAATCCTTCGGAATAACAAATATCAATCTCTGCTCGTCGCATTGCTTTTTGGAAATAACGAAGCATATCTAAATGTCCGATAAACTTCATACAGCCCCATTTCTTGAATTTGATTCTAATTTTCATGGCAAACACCTCCTCCGAATTGACTGGCTCCACAACCCGAACATTTCATTCTGCAATTTGGAGTTATCTGTTCTCCTAATGCTGTTTTCCATTCACGAAGCATAAACGCTTTTGTAACGCCAACATCAATAAAATCCCATGGGAAAACTTCCGTTTCGCTACGTTCTCTTTTATTATAAAAATCAATATCAATTCCACATTCCAAAAATGCATTTAACCACTTTTTAAAGTCAAAAAATTCACTCCAAGAGTCAAAATAACCACCATGTTCATATACATGTAAAATAGCATTGGAAAGTTTTCTATCTCCACGAGCAAGTACACCTTCTAATACTGTAATATCAGCTTCATGCCAGTTGTAACGCAAACTTTTGTGATTTAATTGTGCTTTCATATGTTCATTGACAATACGCGCTCTGCGTAAGTATTCGTCTTTGTCTTCCATTTTTGCCCATTGGAACGGGGTAAATGGTTTTGGTACAAAAAATGATGTACTCATGGTAATCTGACACTTTCCATTACGTTGATTTTTCGGAATGGTTTCATAATATAATGCAGCGATTTCATTTGCAAGTTCCGGAATGGCTTTCATATCTTCTTCTGTTTCCGTTGGAAGTCCTAACATAAAATAGAGTTTTACTTTATTCCAACCACCTAAAAATGCTTCTTTTGCACCACCTAAAATATCTTCAGGTGTCAATCCTTTGTTAATGACATTTCTCGTTCTTTGGGAACCTGCTTCCGGTGCAAATGTCAAACTACTCTTTTTGATATCTTGTACTTTGCTCATAACATCTAAAGAAAAGGCATCTATACGAAGCGATGGCAAAGAAATATTGACATGTTGTTTTTTACATTCCTCCATTAAAAATGTCACAAGTTCTTCTAATTGCGAATAGTCGGAAGAACTTAACGAACTTAAGGAAATTTCCTCATGTCCTGTGGCTTTTAACATCTTAAGAGCATATTCTTTTAAAACAGATACCTCTTTTTCGCGATTTGGGCGATAAATCATACCTGCTTGACAAAAACGACATCCACGAATACAACCACGTTGGATTTCAAGTACCACTCTGTCTTGCGTTGCTTTAATAAATGGTACGACGGGTTTCTTTGGATATGCAGCAGTTGTTAAATCGGTTACGACTTGTTTTTTTACGGTAGCTGGTACATCTTCATATTTTGGTAAAAATGTATCAATTGTACCATCTTCTTTATAAGTCACTTCATAAAGAGACGGAACGTAAATTCCCGAAATTTTAGAGGCTTCTCTTAAAAATGCTTGTTTCCAATTTTGTGTATCTTTACTATTTTGTTTAAATTGTTTGTACAAATTGAATAATTCATTGTAAGCAATTTCCCCTTCTCCAATATAAAAAAGGTCGAAAAAGTCAGCAATCGGTTCCGGATTATAGGTACAAGGTCCACCACCAATTACAAGTGGGTGTTCATCTGTTCTATCTTTTGAAAAAAGTGGAATTTGTCCCAAATCTAAAATTTGTAAAATATTTGTATAACACATTTCATATTGGAGTGTAATTCCAATAAAATCAAAGTGTTTGATTGGTTCTTGCGATTCTAATCCAAACAACGCAATCTGTTGTTCTTTCATAATTTTATGCAAATCCGGCCATGGAGAATAGACACGTTCACACCATGTATCCTCTCTTTTGTTAAACATATCATATAAAATCTGAATGCCTAAATGCGACATTCCGATTTCGTAAACATCAGGAAAACACATCGCAACGCGAATTGCAATGTCTTTTTTGTCTTTCATGATACTATTTAATTCATTTCCAATATATCTTGCTGGCTTTTCAATGTTCATTAAAATATCATCATTTAATGCAAGTGTTCTCAAAGTTTTCACCTCGTTTTTTATTTTTTAATATTATTTTCTTCTATGATGAAAGAAATGCCGAAAGTATTTCGGCATTTCCTAACATTGAATTATTTTATTATCTTTGTGATAATTCGTTTGTAATTTATTCCCATGTAACACCTTTTTCTACCATTAATACCATACAATGATATAAGAAATCGGAAATTTCATATTTGATTTCTTCAGGGTCAGGGTTTTTGGCTGCAATTACAATTTCTGTACATTCTTCGCCAAGTTTCTTTAAAATTTTATCAATTCCTTTGTCAAATAAGTAGTTTGTATAAGAACCATCTTTTGGATGTTCTTTACGGTCTTTGATAATGTCATATACACTTTCAAATACTTTTAACGGATTTTTTTCAATGTATTCTTTTTCTACAATGTTATTGAAGAAACAAGTTGGATTTCCTGTATGACACGCAACACCTACTTGTGATACTTTTGCAAGAATTGTATCATAATCACAATCTGCTGTTAAAGATTTTACATATTGAATGTGACCGGAAGTCATTCCTTTTGTCCAAAGTTCATTACGACTTCTGCTATAATATGTCATTTTTCCAATGTTAATGGTTGTATCAAAGGCTTCTTCGTTCATATAAGCAAGCATCAATACTTCATCCGTACGATAATCTTGTACAATAACCGGAATTAACCCATCGGAATTTACTTTTAAATCAGACCATTGTAAATCCGGAGCAAAATTATCCATTTTGATACCATCTGTAGAAAGACGGGATTTTAATTTCATAATATCCATTTGTGGGTCATTGATAAATTCGCCTGAAATACCTCTAATACTTTCTCTTTTTAAGAAAGAAAGAACCATATCATAGTCATAGCTTTCCATATTTACAACATATGGAACATTGGTAAGATTTTCAACAGCATCTACAATATCCGTATGTAAAATATAAAGTTCATGGAATGTGTCTGCAATTGTTTTTTTATTTTTGAAAATAAAGTCTACATTGTGTACAGATACTAAAATACGGTCTTTTCCAAAACGCTGACTTGCTTCTTTGGCAAGTCCTACACTACTTGGTTTTGCTGCATTTAACATAACCTGCATACAACCTGCATAAAGAAGTTTTTTCACATCTTCAATACGATTGATATTTCCACCTGCACATACTTTAATTTCTACATTTCGATTGATATTTTTAATTGTATTGATATTCACTTCATGTTCATCATCGTCTGTGGATAAATCAAAAATATTGATTTTA
>JAFWXB010000394.1 GCA_017523185.1 Lachnospiraceae bacterium
ACATATCGTATTGCAGCAACGGAACAGTTGCGTATCTATGCTAATATTTTAGATGCACCAATGTCGATTGTGTATAGTGTAGATGAAATCAATGAAGCAATTGCAAAATATATGGATTATGATTTGATTTTTGTAGATACAGCAGGTTTTTCACATAAAAATAATGCACAAAAAGAAGAAATGCAAAATCTTATCAATGGTGTAAATACAGAATATAAAAAAGAAGTATATCTTGTTGTAAGTGCTACTACAAAGTACAAAGATTTATTAGATATTATAGATATTCATCAAGATATATATGAATATAAGTTGATTTTTACAAAACTAGATGAAACAAGCTGTTATGGTAATATTTTGAATATCAAATTATATTCAGGTGCAGACCTTTCTTATGTAACATATGGACAGAATGTACCGGATGACATAGAAGTTTTTGATACCCAAAAAATTGTAAAACAGTTATTAGGAGGACGCTAACTTGGACCAAGCACAACAGTTAAGGAATGTTATTAAATTAAGGAATCAGAAAGTTCAAAAATCTGCTCGTGTTATTACAATTACAAGTGGAAAAGGTGGAGTTGGAAAATCAAATACAGCTGTAAACCTTGCAATTCAATTGAGTAAGCGTGGAAAAAAAGTCGTTATTTTTGATGCCGACTTTGGTTTAGCAAATGTAGAAGTTATGTTTGGAACAATTCCGAAATATAATTTATCAGATTTGATTTATGGTGGAAAAACCATAAAAGAAATTATATCCAAAGGACCTATGGATATTGGATTTGTTTCCGGTGGTTCCGGTATTATCGGATTAAATAATTTGACACAAGAACAAATTACATATCTTGTAAAATGTATTGGTGAATTAAATGAAATTGCCGATATTATTATTATAGATACAGGAGCAGGTATTTCTGACCAAGTTTTAAAATTTGTTTTAGCAAGTCCGGAAGTGCTTTTAGTAAGTACACCAGACCCAAGTTCACTTACTGATTCTTATTCCTTGCTGAAGGCATTGCATAAGAATCCTGATTTTGACTCAAAAGCAACAAAAATTCATATTATTGCGAATAAAGCTGCTTCAAAAGAAGAAGGCAAAATTGTATATGATAAATTAGCATCTGTAGTAAGTCAGTTTTTAAAAGGGGAAGTTAATTATCTTGGTATGGTTCCACAGGACTCCGTTTTAGAACGTGCAGTAAGACAACAGAAGATTGTATCTTTATATGACCCAAAATCAAATGCAGCAAGAGCATATGAAGTGCTTGCAGAAAATCTGTTAGAAGGCACACATAATGAAGCACAAATTAAACGTGGCATTACACAAATGTTTTCAAATTTATTAAGACGCAGAAGTTAAAACAATACAGTAAATAGTTTGTTTATTTTTGTAAAAGTATTTGATGTTTCTTAATTTTGCAAATTTGTATTCGATAATATAATAATGTAAGTAAGTTGTTTGAATTACATAATAAAAAATATTATTGGATAAATAGTAAAAAGAATAGTTAAAAATACTTAATTTGGAAACAAAATTAAAATATAGATGGAGGCACAAGTTATGGTAATATCGGATATTATAAAAGTAGGGGATAAAATTGATATTAAGCTTTTACATCAAAATCAAGATAAAGTATATAAAAGTAGCATATATAATACAATGTCATTAAAAGATTTTGAAATTACAATGCCATTAGATGGTACAAAAATGGTATTATTTTCTGTGGGTCTTGCGTGTCAGTTTTATATTTACACAAAGACAGGAGCATATACCTGTGAAGCAACTGTTACAAACAGATATAGACGAGGAAACTCCTATCTTCTTTTAGTGCATTTAGATACTACATTAAAGAAATATCAACGTCGTGAATTTTTCCGAATTGAAAAGATGATGGACTTTTTCTATTATAAAGTAACAGAAGAAGTAGCACAAAAAGAAACAACAAGAGATATTTATAAAGAATTATTAAACCCTAAATATATTGATGAAAGACGTGTTGCAACCACAAAAGATTTAAGTGGTGGTGGTATGCGTTTTATTGTAGATGAAGAATTTGAATTGGATACAGTTATTGTTGCTGTTCTGCAATTAAAAAATGCAAAAGTAGACCAAAACTTTTATTTGGTAACACGAGTAATTGATATTATGAAGGTAGAAGATATGCCTGGCAGATATATTATTCGAAGTAAATTTGATTATAAAGATGATGCAGAACGTGAATTACTTGTAAGTTATGTATTTGAAGAAGATAGAGCTATGAGAAAGAAATCAAATGGGAGATAATTATGAAAAAAAACATTTTAGTAGTTGATGATTCTGCACTCATGAGAAGGGTCATTTGTGATATAATCAACTCAGATAGTAATTTTCAAGCAAAAGATGTTTGCAAAGATGGGTTGGAAGCATATGAACGTTTAAAAACGACAAAATATGATGGTGTTCTTTTGGACGTAAATATGCCTAAAATGGATGGTTTGCAATTGTTAGAAAAATTGCAAAAAGAAAGAATTAAAGCCAATGTAATTATGGTAAGTACACTTACGACGAAAGATGCTGATGTTACCATTCGTGCATTAGAACGAGGTGCAATTGATTTTGTAACAAAACCAACAAATATTGGTCAGGCAAAAGGAGAGGACTTTAAACAACAACTGATTACAATTATGAATGCAGTATTAAATACCAGAATGAGTGTTAGAACTATGGCTCATCCTTCGTCTACAAGAACTACAGGAGCAATTGGAACTTCTACAATGTCAATGACAGGTTCTGCAAAGGATGTAACAAAAGCGACAGTAAAAGCACCTTTTACAAGATTAAAACCAAGAACAACTGGAAATAAACTTGTAGCACTTGCTTGTTCTACTGGTGGACCAAAGGCATTACAAAGTGTAATTCCAAAATTACCGAAAAATTTAGATGCACCTGTTGTTTTAGTACAACATATGCCAGCAGGCTTTACAAAATCAATGGCAGACCGTTTGAATGAAACAAGTCAGATTTTTGTAAAAGAAGCAGCAGATGGTGACAAACTTGAAAAGGGACAGATTTATGTTGCACCGGGTGGTAAACATATGGAAGTTGTAAAATGTCCGGATGGAAGCCATAAAATCAAGCTTAATAATATGCCAGCGATTGGTGGTTTAAGACCTTGTG
>JAFWXB010000395.1 GCA_017523185.1 Lachnospiraceae bacterium
AAAGCCTTAGATTTCTACCGTCATTTCTTTAGGATTTAAGAAAATCTGTTTCTGTGTTGTTTCTCCTGTTGAAAAAGTCAATTCTTCCTGCAACGTATCTTCTTCCATCTGAGAAATTGTTTCTTCTTGAACCATTTGTCTATCTGTAATAGATGCAGTAATCACCTGTCCAAACATTCTCATTTCTATTGACCGAATACATACACCATATTCTGCATCTATATATTTTTCGAGTTCAACCATATATCCTAATCCTTGATATACTCCTGGACCTTCATCATCTGCCATTATATTTTTTCCAATAACAAAAACAAGTTCTTTTAAAGAAAAACATCTTATATAATATGTTATGAATATAGCTCCATATAAAAGTAAAGCAAGTATACTTAAGACAAATAATTTTTTATTCTTCATTCTTAAACTGTTGCTTTAATAACCTTATTCTTTTATTCGTTCCTGTCAAGACATTTCTCTTTTGCATTCCTTAACATCATGATATAGAGTTTTATTTCCATCATCCTGAAGTAATTTCAGTAATTTTTCTATCCATTCTTCACAAAAATAATGAATGCTAAATCTCTGGTCATATTCTTCAAATGTTTTTATATTTTCTCTTTTCACCTTATCCATAAACATAGAAAAAGCTAATTTTAAATATTCTCTGCAACGAATATTTTCTTTCTTTTCATCTCTAAGCCAAATCAATCCTATCCGATGTTTTAATCCCAAATAAAGAAGCTTATCAATTTCAATACTTTCTGCATCATAATAATCTTCCAAATATACTCTGTCATCTTGTTTATCTGTTCCGGTATATGGATAAAATACTAAACTTTTATTTCGTTCCTGCATACTTTCTATAGCATCTATTTGCGATTGTGATTTATTTAAACAACAAAATTTATATTTCTTCCCACTTCCACAGATACATGGTTCGTTTCTTCCAATCTTACGAGTAACTGCTTTGTTCTCCTCTTTTCCAAAAACTCCTTTTATTAATTTTTCAAATTCCATTTCAGGCTTTTCGTCGAATAAAGACGTTTCATCTTCTTCAAACATAGCCCATGATTTTAGAGTATCTGCAGCATTTATTTGTTTTTCACAAAAATATTTGTCAAAATCTTTATACATAAACATTTCATCCACACAGGAATCATATTTTCCCATGCATCTTTCGTCCATCAGCCCATAATTTAACATATATCGGATTTCCGGAAGCATATCTACAAAATGGCATCGACAAATCATGGAAGCACATGCATCATAAAAATAACTTTGTTCTTCTCCACTATACACATGCTGCTTTATAAACTCTTGCCATTCGTTTTTATCTAAAATTCCATCTAAATATAGTTGCCCCATTACATCTAATAAAGCACCACGAACAAATTCATCTACCTGTTCATTTTTTATCGTATGTTTCAAAAATTCGATATCTCCATTATAGGTACTATAAACAATATCTTTTAAACCAGAAGTGATGGTATCTCCAATTAAATAGTCCACAACATCTCTTGGAAGCGTGATAAGTTCTATTATTTTTTCAAAAAATTCTTTGTCCTGAAATTCTCCCAACAAAAAAAGTGCATAAAAATGAAGTTGATATCCTTCTTCCAATTCATCTTTTTCTTCTATGGCTTTCTCTATAGCTGAGCGCAGATACGGAATTGACTTATCTTTATTTTCTGTTATAATTCTAAACTCCTCTTTTGGAAATTTTTTGCTTTTATAAGAAATTTTCTGTATTGCTTTTTGTAATTCATCCATAATCGTATATTCTCCATAATCTTTTTAATTCTCATGATAATACTTTACAAAATTTACTTATGTAATGCAATCTTTAATAGTCATCTTTGATAATAAAATAGGACTCCACTGACATTCTTATTACATAAAATCCAATTTCGTCCTAAAAAAATATATGATTATCTCAACACCTCAAATGCCCGATACACATCCAGCTTCCCATACCCCCTGTATGTCAAGTTAATGTCATGTGATTTTTCAAGATTTTTTCAAGAAAAAGTCTGCAAACCCGCATAACTTCGTGGGGAGAGTGGTAAATGAGTGCTAAGTGGGAGGAAAATTAGTGGTAAGTTAATGCTAGGTAATTTTTACTCAAATTCTATCATCAATTACCATTTCACCAGAATCTTTAATTGATTTATAATTTTTTATTTTTAATTTGACTATATTCATTTACTTTCTCCTAATACAATCTCCCTTTATATCTTATCATGCCTATCTTTGTTCTCAAGTCAATATACTATAGCATTATTATATAATTATAACTCTTTTTGAAAACAAATACATACCATATATGATACTAATTAGTTATCTTACTAAATAAATTTCCACTCAATTTCCACCTTCTTCCCCTTATAAACATACACTTTTTCAATAAACGTATCCACCACTTCCTGCGTCAATTCCTCGATATGGGAATATTTAATAATCTGTTTCATATCTTCTTCCGTTTTTTGATGTTCCATTTCCAAATGATACAGTTTTGACTCTACCTCCTCTATCTTTACAGATAACATAGACAATTTTTCTGTCATTTGGCGTGATTTTTGTTGATATTCTTCTCTTGATAGTTGTTTGAATGCATATTTCTCATACAAACCATCTTTTTCAGATTGAATCTGCTTTTTCTCCTGCTTACACTTGTCCAAACGTTTTTTTAAAGCTTGTATCCCTTCTTTTTGAAAGGATATCAAGTTCTTTGTCTGCTTGGTGGCATTTCCTCTCAGCATCAATTCCTTGTTTAGCATAAGCAAAATCATTTCTTCCAATAAATCAGCTCGCATATAGGTACAACATTCCGGGATTTTTAATAATGCGTGTTTTCTACACTCAAATCTTCTATATTTGTTTTTTTCAGTAAGGGGCTTGTAATTAAGTGAATACCCACATCCACCGCAATACAAAACTCCTATAAGTGGATGTTTTTCACGCTTTCGTTTTGTAGAGTGTTCCGGTCGAAAAGATGCTACCTGCTGATATATTTCTTCAGTAATCAGTGCTTCATGATGATTTGGAATCACTTTCCATTCTTCTTTTGG
>JAFWXB010000396.1 GCA_017523185.1 Lachnospiraceae bacterium
ATTATGATGATGACGTTTATAATAAAATTGCAAATGGCACAACCAGTCCATATACTTTTATTTTAAATAAAATCAATTATATTGAAATTACACCTGCACAACTTGCCTTAGACCCATGTACAGGTTCTTGTGTCATTACAGATGTGAATACAGGAGAACTCAAAGCCCTTGTAAGTTATCCGGGATATGATAATAACAAACTTGCAAATGGTGTAGATGCCGAATATTTTGCAAAATTAAATGATGATAATTCCAATCCACAATGGAATTATGCTACACAAGAAAAAACAGCTCCGGGGTCTACATTTAAAATGATGACTTCCGTTGCAGGACTTGCAGAAAATGTCATTTCTACAGGTTCAAAAATTAATTGTACAGGTATTTTCCATGAAGTTAGTAATAAACCAAAATGTTGGATTTATCCAAATGGCACACATAAAGCCGTAAATGTATCCGAAGCAATTCGTGATTCGTGTAATATTTTCTATTATACGACAGGACATAATTTAAGTACAAAAGATACCGGAACATATAATGATGCAAACGGAATTGCATATCTTCAAAAATATGCTTCTATTTTTGGTTTAAATGAAAAAACAGGATTGGAAATTGTAGAATCTACTTCTGAACTTGCAACCGAATATCCGGTTATGGCAGCAATTGGACAGAGTAATAACAATATTACAACTGTTGCATTATCACGCTATGTAACGGCCGTTTCTACAGGAAAATTATATAGCTATCAGCTTATGAATAAAATTGTAGACCCACAAGGTAATGTTTTGGAAAGCTATTCTTCTGAATCAGAAGATATTTCTTCTGTACTTTCTTCGGAAGAATGGACAGCTATTCGTTATGGCATGAATTTGATGTGTAAAAATAATGCAAGTTTTAAAAATTTTCCAATTCAGGTAGCTGGAAAAACAGGTACGGCACAGCAAGTTGCAAATAGACCAAACCATGCACTTTTTGTTGGATATGCACCATATGACAATCCGAAAATATCCATCACAACAAGAATTGCATATGGATATACATCTTCGAATGCAGCAGCAGTTTCAAAAAATATTTTATCGTATTATTTTAAAACAAATACATTGGAAAACATTCTTGCTGGAAATGCAGAAGGTGCAAACAGTTCTTCAGATAATCATGTTACAGACTAGAAATATCTGAAATTCAAATCCATCAAATAACATGGATTTGTACAAGAGGTATAAAAAACAAAAGACGGCGAAAAACAAAAACTAATAGGAGGTTATGTTCATGGGTGAAACGATTGTTTTCACTTCCGGAAAAGGTGGTGTTGGCAAAACAACAACAATTGCGAACATCGGAGCAGGACTTTCACGATTAGATAAAAAAGTCGTTATGTTAGATACCGACATGGGACTTCGTAACTTAGATGTTGTTATGGGGTTAGAAGACCGTATTAATTACAATCTTTTAGATTTATTAGATAATAAATGTCGTGTCAATCAAGCATTGATTCGGGACAAGCGTTTCCCAAATTTGTTTTTGATACCGGCATCCTTGAAAACAATTCCATTAGAACAGTATGAGCAACAATTTAAAGTTCTTTTAACACATTTAAAATCTGAATTTGACTATTGTCTTATCGACTGTCCTGCCGGAATTGACCAAGGATTCCATTTTGCAGTTTCTACTGCTGATAGAGCCATTTTATTAACAACGCCTCATATTTCTGCCATCAAAGATGCAGGTCGAGCGTTGCAGTTTTTAAATGGAACAAAAATTTCAAAAACAGAGTTAATTATTAATGATTATGATGAAAAATTAGTTCGAAAACGTTATATGCTTTCCAAAAAAGATATCGCAGAACTATTTGATATTCCTATTTTAGGTGTGATTCCTCGTGATGCAAAAATTATGGCAAGTCAAAACAAAGGCGTTCCTGTAATTTCCATGCATTCTAAAGCAGGAAAATGCTTTTTTGCTTTGTCTAAGCAGATTGTAAGCGAAAACATTTGGGAAGGAGAAGGATTGACATATGATTTTTCATAATAAAAATTATTCTTCCATTGCAAAAGAACGCTTAAAAATTATGATGGAAGCCGATACATTAGAATATTCTGCAAGTGATATTTCGCAGTTAAAAAAAGATATTTCTGCATTGATTGGAAGACATTTTAAAAGTTCACCGGATATGTTTGAAGTTAAAATTACTTTAAAGCAAGATAAGAAAAGAGTATAAGATGTTAAAACAATACAAACTAAAGAATTACCATTTTCAATTAATTTTATATGTAAGTGTATTAACAATTATGGGAATTATGATTATTGGTAGTGCAAAAGAAAGTGTACAAAGCAAACAAATATTAGGCTTTGTCCTTGGTCTTATTGCAATGGTTGTTGTTTCCTTAATTGACTATTCCTTTATATTGCGATTTAAATGGATATGGTATGCGATTATGATAGTGCTTCTTTTATTAGTAGAAGTACCAAATATTGGACATTCTGCCGGTGGTGCACAGCGTTGGATTAAAATCGGAGAAAGTTTCACGTTTCAGCCATCGGAATTTGCAAAAATAGTTATTATTTTGTTTTTTGCTACATTTTTTATGAAACATCAAGAAAATTTGAATACTATAAAAACGTTAGGAATGTCATTTGGAATTGTTGGAGTTCCACTTCTTTTTGTTATTCAACAACCGGACCTTTCGACAACAATTGTTACAGCATTTATTTTTGTTGTCCTCTTGTTTATTTCCGGATTAAGTTATAAAATAATAGTAAGTGTATTGGCAGTTGCTGTTCCCGCAGTCATTATATTACTTTCCTATGCCATTAATCTTGCACAATCTACAGATAAAAAAGTACCTTATCAGTTAAATCGTATTTTAGCTTGGCTTTATCCAAACGATAAGCGTTTTTCTGATTTGGCAATTCAACAACAAAACTCGATTATGGCAATTGGTTCAGGACAATTATGGGGAAAAGGGCTTAAAAATTCCGAAGCAACCTCCATGCGAAATACTAATTTTATTGTAGAACCACAGACGGATTTTATTTTCGCTGTAGTAGGAGAAGAACTTGGCTTTGCAGGTTCTGCAATTATGATTCTTTTATTATTTTTAATTGTAGTAGAATGTATTTATATTGCAAGCCATGCAAAAGATTTAGCAGGTCGTTTGATTTGTTGTGGAATGGCAGCACTTGTTGGATTTCAAAGTTTTGTTAATATTTGTGTTACAACAGGACTTATGCCAAATACAGGGATTCCACTTCCATTTGTAAGTTATGGACTTACGTCTGTTGTTTCACTTTTTATAGGAATAGGTTTTGTTTTAAATGTAGGTTTACAACCGAAAAAATATTAATAAGGAGGTTTTCCGAAATGAACATAGGACTTGTTGCACATGATGCAAAGAAAAAACTAATGCAGAATTTTTGTATTGCATATCGTGGTATTCTGTCGAAAAATGAACTTTTTGCGACAGGGACAACGGGAAGATTAATTGAAGAAGTTGCAAATTTAACGGTACACAAATATTTAGCAGGTCATTTAGGAGGTTCTCAACAATTAGGTGCACAAATTGAACATAATGATATTGATTTGGTTATCTTTTTAAGAGACCCATTACGCCCAAAATCACACGAACCGGATGTAAATCTGATAGTAAAATTATGTGATGAACACAATATTCCACTTGCAACCAATCTTGCAACTGCCGAATTATTGGTTCGAGCTTTAGACAGAGGAGATTTAAACTGGCGTGAAATGTACAAATAAGAAAAAAAGAATACGATTTTTTTGTTTTTTTTGTACTGCAACAATTTTATTAAGTGGTTGCAGTATAAATAAAACAAATGTATCTTTACCAAATGCATATAATGTCTATGCACAAAATGATACATTCAACAATGACCTTGCATATGATTATTTTGCCGAAGACTTATGTGTAACAAAAAATATTGATTTTGGTACAGACCAAACAGATTCGCAAGTAGCACAAGGTGCAGGTGTATTTAATGTAACAACAAAAGAAGTATGTTATAGTCAAAATCTCTTTGGAAAGCTATATCCGGCCAGTACCACAAAAATTTTGACAGCATATGTAATATTAAAACATTGTGATTTGAATAGTGTGGTAACCGTAAGTAAAAAAGCTGTTGACCAAGCACATGATTCTTCCGTTTGTGGTCTTGCAGCAGGGGATAATGTAACTGTTAAAGACTTATTATATGGCTTAATGTTAAAAAGTGGAAATGATGCAGCAGAAGCACTCGCTGAACATTGTTCGGGAAGTGTGGAAGAATTTGCAAAACTTATGAACGAAGAAGCCTTAAAACTTGGAGCAACCAATAGTCATTTTGTAAATCCAAGTGGACTTCCACATGAAGACCATTATACAACCGTATATGATATGTATTTAATTTTTAACGAAGCAATTAAGATGCCAAAATTTGTGGAAATTATCAATGCAAAAATGCATCAATATGCATATACAAATACAGCAGGAGAATCGCTTACAAAAACATTTTATAATACCAACCGTTATGTAAATAAAGAAGAAACAGCACCAAATGGAATTACGGTCATTGGTGGTAAAACCGGAACAACATATGCTGCAGGTTTTTGTTTGGTACTTTATTCAAACAATAAAGATGGTGATGATATTATCAGTATTGTCTTTAAAGCTGATGGAAAATCAAATCTTTACTTTTTAATGAATCAAATTTTAGGAAGGTTTGCGAATTAAGGATTGTATTTTCTGTGCATATGTTCTATAATTAAAGTAATTAGTGAATAATTTTTAGATATTTTCACAATAATATTATTTATTACCAGGAGGAATTGCCATGATTGAAATTATATGTGGTGTAAAAGGGAAAGGAAAAACCAAAGAACTTTTAGGAAAGGTAAATGCTTCAGTTAAGACAGCTAGCGGTAACGTTGTTTATTTAGACAAAAGTCAGAAACATATGTATGAATTAAACAATAAAGTACGCCTTATCAATGTAGCAGATTATCCGGTTGCAAGTGCAGATGAATTTTTAGGTTTTATTTGTGGAATTATTTCACAAGACAACGACCTTGAAGAAATGTATCTTGACAGCTTCCTTACAATTGCATCTTTAGAAACAGACGCAGATATTACAAAAGCAATCGAAAAACTTGATGTTATCAGCGAAAAATTTAATGTTCGTTTTATTTTAAGTGTATCTAAAGACGAAAAAGATTTACCGGATTGTGCAAAAGCAAAAGTAGTCGTTTCTTTATAATTTTTATAGTTACATATAAAAAATATAAAACAATTATCAAATTTGGGGGACTGTCTTATTATTTGACAGTCCCTTTCCTATCATAATTAGTCAATCATATTAGAACGAATTCTGCCATAGAAAGTTAACATGTATATACCACTTAAGCCTACTAATGCATAAACAATTCTGGAAATCCAAGTCATATCACCAAAAATAAAGGATACCAAGTCAAATCGGAAAAATCCGATTAACCCCCAGTTAATACAGCCAATAATTGCTAAAGTAAGTAGTGTGTTATCCAGCCATTTCATACTGTTTTCCTCCTGCTTTTTTATTTTTTATTATATTATTCTAAACAAAATAAACGATTTTATACATGATGTATTTATATTGTATTTAAAAATAAATAATGGTAAAATAGAAGAAGTTTCATGTATAATAATATAGAAAGTATTATACAAATATCAGAGGTGAATATTTTGGCGAAAAAACATAAAATTATTAAATATAAAAAACCTATGAATTTTAATATCGGAGTAATAATTTTTACAGTTATTATTCTATATGTCTTATGTAATGTTTTTTTCTATTTTACAGAAACACATATTTCGGAATATGAAGTGCGACAAGGTCGTATTGCATCAAATTACACATTTCAAGGCATTATTTTTCGTGATGAAACGATAGAATATGCAGAACAAGCCGGATATATCAATTATTATGTAAAAAATGGAGCAAAAGTTTCGGTAAATGACATTGTATATTCCATAGATACCTTAGGTACGGTGTCAGGAGAAATTGGAATTTCTTCCGTACAAGATACATTATCACAAGAAGTATTCCATGAAGTATCCATGGATATTGATAATTTCGTCAATACCTATAATTCCAATCAATTTTCGGATAGTTATGCTTTTTATACAAACTTAAATTCGGAAATTCTTCATGCCATTAATACAAGTGCATTGGCAAGTTTATCCGATAAAGCAGGACTTGCAGAAGGTTCTACTTTTTTTAAGATGAAATCACCGAAAGATGGAATTATTGTTTATCAAACAGATGGATACGAAGGAAAAACGGCCGAAACATTTTCAACTGATGATTTTAAAGCAACACAATATAGTAAAAATGTATTAACCTCAAATCGAAAAGTAAAAGTATCTGACCCTGTGTATAAACGAGTCAACAGCGAAGAATGGAATATCATACTTCCAATATCAGAAACACTTGCAAACGAATTAAAAGACAAAGATGCTATAACCATTCGTTTCTGTAAAGATGATTATACAACAAATGTTACTTACGAAAAAATAAAAAAAGAAGATACTTATTACTTAAATCTGTTTTTACAACGAGGAATGATTCGATATGTCAATGACCGTTTTATAGATGTAGAACTCCTTTTAAATGATACTACGGGATTAAAAATACCAAAAACAGCCATTACCACAAAAGAATTTTTTACAATTCCAAAAGAGTTCTTTACAGAAGATGATGATCCTGAAACAAAAGACATTGGTGTATTAATTCAAAAATCAGGAAAAACCAGTTCCGATGTTTCGGAAACATTTGTTGCTCCAACTATTTATTACGAAACAGAAACGCATTATTATGTCGATAATGAAG
>JAFWXB010000397.1 GCA_017523185.1 Lachnospiraceae bacterium
ATAGATTATGAAGAAAACGATGAAACTGAATTAAATAATTATATACCTCAAATATCCCACATAAAATTAGAAAGCACAAAGGTAATTTCCAATTTCGACAATCAAGAAACAATTATTACCAATATGCAAAAAACTCCTTGGAGTGACCATAGCAAATGAACTCCTCATGTATTTTCGTCGCATTAAAAAGACAAAACTTGAGGTATCGTTATATGAACCTGTTGGCATTGATAAAGAAGGTAAACAAATTCATTTGTTAGAAGTGTTATTAGTAGATGATATAGATATATCGACACAAATGGAAACAAACCACGATATCGAAATTCTTGGAAAGAACATGAATAAAGTTTTAACAAACCGTGAAGCTTTTATCATTAAAAAGAGATATGGACTAGGTGGAGAAAAGGAATATACACAGCGAGAAATTGCAAAAAGTCTTGGTATTTCAAGGTCATATGTATCGCGCATTGAAAAAAGGGCATTGGATAAGCTGAAGAAATTGTTAGTACATGAAACTTCTTCATAAGTTAGAAAAAGAATTTGTTGTATAAAAGTATAACATACTTTTTACCAAAATCTACGAGATGGATTTGAAAATATAATATAAATTTGAAGTATTATATAGAAAAATATTTTATATTATAATAATTTTATGAATCAAAAATGTTACATTGAAAAAAGATGAAATATATGTTAATATAATTTCATCTTTTTTTCTTGCATGGTTCTGTGCAATTTCCCATATAATTGGAATAGGAGATTTATATGTACAGTACAATAAAAACAGCAATCTTAGATGGTATCTGCACAAAACCGATACAGGTAGAAGTAGATATCAGTAATGGTATGCCTGTATTTGATATGGTAGGAAATTTGTCTTCTGAAGTACGAGAGGGAAAAGAACGTGTACGCACAGCATTACATAGTCTTGGTATCTTACTTCCACCAAAGCGAATTACTATTAATTTAGCTCCTGCAAATTTAAAGAAAACAGGGAGTGGTTTTGACCTTCCTATGGCAGTTGCATTATTGCAATCATTAGGACTTGTGGAGAAATCGTTGTGTAACAATAAAATATTTGTTGGAGAGTTAAGTTTAAATGGACAGCTTCTTCCAATTTCCGGTGTACTTCCGATTGTGTCCGATGGAGTAGAACAAGGAATATCAGAATTTGTAGTTCCAAAACAAAATGAAATAGAAGCAAAACTTGTTGAAAAAGCAACAATTTATGCATTTTCGAATTTAAAAGAAGTTGTAGATTTCTTAAATGATAAAGCAAATTTAGATACTATTTTAAATTCCAATCAACATGAATGTCAAAGGGAACATAAAAATACTTTAGAGAAAATATCAACAAATATACAAAATTTCTCAAACATAGAACAAAATCAAGAACAAATAAGTTCATCAAATATACCAACCAATATAAATAAACAAAAGAATGTTTCTATGATAAATCCTACAATTTTTAATAATAATAATATAGAAGAAACACAATTAACAAAAAAATTGGATTTTTGTGAAGTAAGTGGACAGCAGTTTTTAAAGCGTGCTTGTGAAGTCGCAGCAGCAGGGATGCACAATATATTATTTGTGGGTTCTCCGGGATGTGGAAAAACCATGATAGCAGAACGTATGGCAACGATTTTACCACCTCTTACAGAAGAAGAATGTTTGGAATTGTCAAAAATTTATAGTGTATGTGGACTTTTGACAGAAAAAACAGCATTGTTATCGGAACGACCATTTCGAATGCCACATCATACCATTACAAAGATAGGATTAAGTGGAGGGGGAAAGATTCCAAAGCCGGGAGAAATTTCACTTGCACATCATGGCGTGTTATTTTTAGATGAACTAACAGAATTTGAAAAAAGCACATTGGAAATTTTAAGACAGCCGTTAGAAGAACATACGATTCATTTAACAAGATTAGAGAGTAGTGTAACATATCCTGCTGATTTTTTACTTTTAGCAGCTATGAACCCATGTAATTGTGGTTATTATCCGGATAGGCAAAAATGCAAATGTACGTCTTCCAGTTTGCGACGTTATATTGGAAAAGTTTCTCAGCCTTTAATTGACAGAATTGATATTTGTGTGGAAGCATCCAGTTTATCGTATAAGGATTTAACGCAGTATCAAAAAGGCGAAACTTCTGCACAAATACAAGAACGTGTCTTAAAATGTCATAAAATACAAGAAATGCGTTATAAAAAAGAAAATTTTATACATAACAGTCGTATTCCGGCTTCACGTTTGGAAGAATTTTGCAGGTTAGGTGAAAAAGAACGCAATTATATGGAACAAATATACGAAAGCAGGTCTTTAACAGCTCGTACATATCATAAAATTTTGCGAGTGGCAAGAACAATTGCTGATTTAGCAGGAGAACCAAATATTTGTCTTTCTCATTTAAAAGAAGCTGTTTGTTATCGCAGTATTCATCAAGCGTATTGGGGAGGATAAAAATGAAATATGCATATTGGCTTTCAAATATACGAGGTATTTCAAAGCGTAAAGTTCGTTGTTTATTGCAACAAGGATATCATGCAATACAAATTTATGAAGCTTCTGAAAAAGAATTAGCTTTGATGCAATTTACAGAAGAAGAACAGACAAATATTATAGAAAGTAAAAAAAATTGGGATGTAAATAAAGAATGGTTTTCTTTAATGGAAAAGGGCATTGGATTTGTTTCTTTGGAACAAGAAGAATATCCAAAGAAACTTCGAATGATTTCTAATCCACCATATAGCTTATATTATATTGGAAAATTGCCGGAGAACAATCAAAAAAGTGTTGCAATTGTAGGAGCAAGAACGCAAAGTGCTTATGGAAGTGAAGTAACGGAAATGCTTGCAAAAGCATTGTCGAATCATGGTGTACAAGTTATTAGTGGTCTTGCAAAAGGCATTGATGGAGATGCTCATAAAGG
>JAFWXB010000398.1 GCA_017523185.1 Lachnospiraceae bacterium
GATATTCGTGTATTACTCTGCGGAGAAAGAACAGCCCTTAATTATCTTCAAAGAATGAGCGGAATTGCCACTTATACCCATCAAGTAGCTTCTCTTCTTGCTGGCACAAAAACAAAACTTTTAGATACAAGAAAAACAACACCAAATATGCGTATTTTTGAAAAATATGCAGTTCGTATTGGTGGTGGATACAATCATCGTTATAATTTGTCAGATGGTGTTTTGTTAAAAGATAATCATATTGGAGCAGCAGGAAGTGTTACAAATGCCGTAAAAATGGCAAAAGAATATGCTCCATTTGTGCGTAAAATAGAAGTAGAAGTTGAAAATTTAGATATGGTAAAAGAAGCCGTAGAAGCAGGGGCAGATATTATTATGCTCGACAATATGAGTTATACAGATATGGAAGAAGCAATTTGCATCATTGATGGTCGTGCAGAAACAGAATGTTCCGGAAACGTAACAAAAGAAAATATTGCAAAATTAACTTCTCTTGGTGTAGATTATATTTCAAGTGGAGCATTGACACATTCAGCACCAATTATGGATATTTCGTTAAAAAATTTACACCCAATAAAATAAAAAGATTCATGGAATTGGCTGTTGATAAAACAGCCTTTTCTTAATTTATTTGACAGATTAAGAAGATAAAATTTTAAGATGTATAGTATTTTTCATGTGATATTAGAAATAATATTATCTGCTTTTTTAAAATTTATTTTCTTAATTTGTCGAATTATTTTTGAGTAATAAAGTTAAAGGTGTTATGTAAAGAAAGGATAGAATAAAAATGACAGGTCAAAAAAGGCGTGTAGATATTATACAGACAATTCAAGCAAGTACAAAACCGATTTCAGGACATATACTTGCGAAAAAATATGACATTAGCCGTCAAGTCATTGTACAAGATATCGCATTATTGCGAGCAGAAGGCTATGATATTATTTCTACAAATAAAGGGTATGTAGTTAATTCGATAAAAAAAGTAAGTCGTATTTTTAAAGTACAACATACAGATGAGCAAATGGAAGATGAACTATGCAGTATTGTAGATTTAGGTGGTTGTGTCGAAAATGTGGTAATTCATCATAAAGTGTATGGAACAATGGAAGCAACACTTAGTATCAATTCCAGAAGAAAAGTACAACTGTTTATGGAAGATATTCGAATCGGAAAATCAAGTCCGTTAAAAAATATTACATCAAATTATCATTATCATAAAGTAACTGCTGATAGTGAAGAAATATTGGATATTATAGAAGGAATGCTGAAAGAAAAACAATATTTAATTGAAAAAGAATAGATATAGTTATTGCGATATATGGAGTTACTTTGTTATAATAAATAAATAACTATAATGGATAAAATTTAAAATAGGATACAATCTTGTCTGCAATAAAAAATTTTTGTAGTTTATTATATGAAAAATAAGACAAATTTGTACAATTTTTAGAATTGTTCAATGATAGTTAATAAATAAAAAACGGGGGAAGAACTTATGATTGAATTTATTCGTACAGAGAATCTAAAATCCGGGGACATTTTAGCAAAAACGCTGTATGATGAAACTTGTCGTATTTTGATGAAAGCAGGGGGCAAGTTAAGCGATACTTCAATTCGTGTCATTAAGCAGAAGGGGTATAAGGGAATTTATATTGAAAATAATGATGGAATTCGTAGAGAAAGTGTGCCAATTCCGGAACCATTAATTGAAGAATTAACACAATTACAGCTTATGAATCTTTTAAAAAATATTTATCAGAATAAAAATATTCAAAAAGATTATTTCGATAAAACGTTTATGGCAGATAAGAAAAAATTACATATCTTTTTAGAAGATATTGTAGACGAACTTGTAAAAGCAAATCGAGAAGGTCGACTTCTTTTTGAATTAGAAGATGCCAGAAATATGGATACATGGATTTTTTATCACTTGATGAAAGTTTGTTTCTTATCTATCGGGATTGCTATTAAAATGGGATACAGCAAACCGGAAATTATGGAAATTGCATTAGGTGCAATTTATCACGATATGGGAAAAGCATGGGTTCCGGACGCAATTATTAACAAAAAAGGTCTTTCCGAAAAGGAAAAAGAATTAGTACGTCAACATCCGGAAAAAATGTTTCGTTTTTTACAGAAACACAATTATTCTGTAACAACTACATATGCAGTTTGGCAACACCACGAAAAAATTAGTGGTACAGGTTATCCGTTAAAATTAAAATGTGGTAAAATTATAAAATCAGCAAGAATCGTTTCTTGTGCAAATGCGTATGATAATGCTGTAAATATGAATCCATATGAAGGGATTGCGATTTACCAGTCTGATGCAGTAGAATATTTATCTGCAAGTGAAGAATTAGATGTTGAGTGTTTAAGAGCGTTACTTCAAATTGTAGTACCATATCCGGTAGGCTGTAAAGTAAAACTTTCTAATGGAGCAGAAGGTATCGTTGTAAAAAATGTAGCAAGTTTTCCACTTCGTCCTGTATTGATTGTAGGCAAGAGTTTGGTATATTTAGAAAAAGACCCAAATTATTTGAATATTACAATTACGGGAGTAATTAAATAATAGTAGTTATTTTTATTATTTTAAAAATATATTGTATAAATTTGTCTATCCTATAAGAACATATATGTAATAAATAACTTTTTAGTAATTTTTTTCATTTGCGAAATTATAGTTTATAAATAGTTTACAAAATAGTCCTCAATGATATAGAGTGTATATTTTTTACAGTTCTATGTGAATTGGGGATTATTTTTGTGTCAAATTGCTAAAATATTGAGGTTTTTTGCATTTTTCTTGGAAAAATCATTGCCAATCGCAAATAAATGTTTTAAAATGGAAAAATGTGTAGTTAAGCGTAGAAAGTATCAATGATTTGCTTATCATAAGTGGTAAATGAAAAGTGCGAATTGTTATGTTGATGCAAAATAGGAGTATTGATGGAACATATTTGATTGATATATCTGCGTTTATAAAAAAGTAGTAAAAAAGCAGATACAATATCTGCTTTATACAAGAAATTTTTGTTTCATTATAAAAATACAAGAAAGGAGAAGTTGCTAAGATATATTTTTTAGTAACAAAAATAAGATGTATCCAATCGTTCGAAAAGAAAAATTGGCAGACCAGATTATCTTAATGGATATCAAAGCTCCACGTGTAGCAAAAGAATGTTTGCCGGGACAATTTATTATTGCAAAAATGGATGAAGTAGGAGAACGTATTCCACTTACAATTTGTGATTATGATAGAGAAAAGGAAACTGTAACAATTGTAGTACAGACAATTGGTGCAGGAACTCTCCGTATGATGGATTTAGAAGAAGGCGATTCTTTACAAGATTTCGTTGGACCACTTGGTTGTCCTTCTGAACTTTGTATGGAAGAACATTTAGAAGAAACAAAACAGAAAAAAATCGTATTTATTGCAGGTGGTCTTGGAATTGCACCGGTTTATCCACAGGTAAAATGGTTGCATGAACATGGTGTTGATGTAGATGTTATTATGGGTTCCCGTACAAAAGACCTTTTATTCTACATTGATGAAATGAAAGCAGTTGCAAAAAATGTATATGTAACAACAGATGACGGTACATATGGGTTCCATGGCAATGGCTGTGGTCAATTAGAAGCACTTGTAAATGATGGTGCAAAATATGATGTTTGTGTTGCAATCGGACCAATGATTATGATGAAATTCGTTTGTCTTTTAAC
>JAFWXB010000039.1 GCA_017523185.1 Lachnospiraceae bacterium
CCTATGAATATACAAATTTATGGTACATTTGGACCGGCGTGTCGTACAAAAGAGATTTTAAAAGAAATGGTTTTAGCAGGAATGACAGGAATGCGATTAAATCTTTCGCATACGACATTACCAAATAGCGAATCATATATTAAGGCTTATCAAGAGGTTGCAAGTGAATGTGATGTGAAACCACAGATTTTAATTGATATGCAAGGACCGGAACTTCGTGTAGGAGAACTAAAACAACCTGTTTTTTTGGAAGAAGGAGAAATAGTGTTATTTTATGCCATTAATAAGGAAAATTCTTTTCTGTTAAATCAAGTGCCGGATAATAATGAGGAATTTCAGGATAGTATAGAAAGTGATTCCCATCAAAAAATAGAAAGAGATTTTATAGATACAAAAAATAGAGATAGTCAGCAATTTGAAAATATTTCCGAAAATAATGAAAATATACATCAAAAAAATCTAAATATAGAAATTATATATAAACAAGAGTTAAAAAATATCATAGAACTTCCAATACCTGCTATTGTTGTGGATTCTGTTTGTGAAAATGATGAAATTTTACTAGATGATGGGAAAATACAAGTGAAAGTATCAGAAACGGCATCTGCTTATGTAAAGGGTAAAGTGCTTCGAGGTGGATATTTAAAAGGGCATAAAAGTATTAAAGTATTAAATAAAAATATGCAAATGCCGGTATTAACTTCACATGATATCGAAAATATTAAATTGGCAAAAGCGTATGGTGTAACAGCGTTGATGCAACCATTTGTTTTAAGTGGAAATGATTTAAGATATGTTCGTTCTGTTTTAAAAGAATATGATGCAGAAGATATCGCCATTTTTGCAAAGATTGAAAATCAATTAGGTGTACAAAATTTAGAGGATATTTTACAGGAAGCAGATGTGATTATTATTGCCAGAGGAGATTTGGGAAATGATATGCCACTTTGGGAATTGCCAAAAGTACAAAAACAAATAGAAGAAACTTGTAAGAAACACCAAAAACCATATATTGTAGTAACACAGATGCTTGCATCTATGGAAGAACATTCTGTGCCAACACGAGCAGAAGTGTCAGATATTTTTCATGCAGTTTTTCATGGAGCGTATGGTGTTATGATTACAGGAGAATCAGCAATTGGAAAATATCCGATAGAAGCAATTAAATATTTGGCAAATACGGCAAAGATAGCAGAGAAGTATAAATATGAAAAATAGTATAAGTAATTGTAATAATTGCAATAATTATGAAAATTTACAAAATAATAGTAAGCTGTTTATACGCTGTTGTGATATTTCAAATATTACAAATGAAGAATATCAAATATATTATACCTATGCAACAGAAGCACGAAAACAAAAAGCAAACCGTTATAGAAAATGGGAAGATGCCAAACGTTGTATTTTGGCAGAAATATTATTGCGTGATAGTTTTGAGAAGTTTTTCGAAAAATACCAGATTAAAAATGAGCAAATGAAAAAGCAACAAACGGATATAGATAGAAATTCGTATTTTGATTTTTTTAAGATGGAACATATAGATATCTTAAATAAAACTAGGAAAACAGAAGAAATGATAACAAAAGATATTATAACAGAAGATATTGTGCAAAAAGATGTTTGGGATATTGTATATTCGAAAGGTGGAAAACCATATATAAAAAATGTAGATAACTTCTTTTTTAATTTGTCTCATTCCGGAAAATGGGTTGTTGCTGCATATGGAAGTAGGGAAATTGGTGTAGATATAGAAAAAATTCGACAAAATTCGACTTATCAAAAGATGGCAAAACGCTTTTTTACGGAAGAAGAACAAAATTATATTTATTCTATAAAAGACAAAACGGAACAACAAAGACGATTTACAAGGATATGGACATTAAAAGAAAGTTATCTGAAATATTTAGGTGTTGGCTTAAAAAAAGATTTATTATCTTTTTCTTTTCAAATAAAGAATGAAAAAGAGGCAATTGTTTGTGATATTGAAAATCCAAAACCAGAAGTATTGCAATTTTATAGTTATTTTTTGAGAGAAGATTTAGAAGAAGCATATATGCTTTCTATATGTAGTGAAAAATCGGATATTCAGATAGCATATGTTTGTAAATAAAGTAAGATAGGTATAAGAAAAATAAATTGGTATACATAAATAGGGGGAAATATGGAATTTTCAGCAATTTACCATGATGCGAGCAAAAAATATTGTTATGCATTGGAAAATGGCAAATTTGTCATTCGTATTAAGACAAAAAAAGAGGATATCCAAAGTGTTATTTTACATTCACAAGATAAATATATTGCTGTGGAACTTATGGATACAAGAACACAAACACTTATGCAAAAATATGCAAGTGATAGTTGGTGCGATTATTATGAAGCAGAGATGGATATTGATGTAATATGTTTGCGTTATTATTTTGAGCTGATTGATTTTAATGGGCAGAAAACATATTATGGAAATCACGAATTTTTTGATATAGAAATTACAGATATTGATTATATGTATGATTGTCCACAGAAGTTGCGAGAAGAAGAAATGTTTGTGATGCCACAATGGGCAAAAAATAAAGTTATTTATCAAATATTTCCATCGCGTTTTGCAAGTAGCCAACCAATCGCTGAAGAAAAATGGTATCAGGCACCAATTGGGGCCAAAGATGATTTAAAGGGAGATTTAAAAGGTATTATTGCACATTTAGACCATTTAAAAGAGTTAGGTGTAGATGTTTTTTATATGACACCGATTTTTTATTCCCATTCTACACATAAATACGATACTATTGATTACTATAAAATTGACCCGAGTTTTGGAACGGAAGAAGATTTAAAAGAATTAGTACAAAAAGCACATTCACTTGGAATACGAGTCATTTTAGATGCAGTATTTAACCATACTTCTCCGGAATTTTTTGCTTTTGCAGATGTTTTAGAACATGGAGAACAATCAAAATATAAAGATTGGTATTATATAGATAGTTTTCCTGTAAAATGGGAATGGGGAACAAAGCCAAATTATAAGAGTTTTGCATATTTTGGTGGTATGCCAAAGTTAAATCTGCAAAATGAAGAAACAGCAGATTATTTTTTGGAAGTGGCTCGTTACTGGATAGAAACGTGTGATATTGATGGTTGGCGTTTAGATGTAGGAGATGAAATCAGTCATAAGTTTTGGAGAAAATTCCGTAAAGTGGTAAAACAAATCAAACCGGAAGCACTTATTATTGGAGAAATCTGGCATCGTGCAGAAGACTTTTTAGATGGAGAAGAATGGGATACAGCTATGAATTATCCGTTTTTCTATTCTGTGGTAGATTTTATCGCAAAAGAAAAGATTTCAGCGTCCAGATTTTGGGCAAATATTAACGCATTACATGGAAACTTACATAAAGAAGTATTTACGGTTTTATGGAATTTGATAGATAGCCATGATACAGCACGTTTTTTATATCGCTGTGGAGAACGCAGCGAAAAATTGAAAATGGCAGTAGCATTACAAATGTTATTACCCGGAATGCCGATTATTTATTATGGTGATGAATATGGTATGACAGGTGGTATGGACCCTGATTGCAGACGTGGTATGTTATGGAAAGAAGAATATCAAAATAAAGAGGTCTATGCATGGTATCGTACATTGATTCAAATTCGAAAGCAATATCCATGTGTTACAGAAGGTCAATTGGTAAAAACAAAAATTCAAGATGAAAATGGCTTATTATGTCTAACAAAAGAATTAAAAGATGAAAAAATCGTGATTTGTTTCCATGGAGCAGATGGAGAAATAGAACTTTCTGAATATGCAGGCAAGAAAAATGTATTGACAGGAGAAACATTTGACGGAGTGTTAAAAGGATATGACGTAGTAGTTCTCATATAAGTTTAACATGAGTTCGACAATCCAAAAGATTGAATTAAAATTTTATATAAAATGACAAAAATATATATAAAAAGCTATATTTTCATAATGAAATTTATACTTTAAATAATTTATAGAATTTATGTTAAGTTTAATGGATAAAATAAATTCTTGAGATAAACTTGAATAATTATAAATATACACTTCTAATAGATAGAGTGTGTTTGAAAAATAAAAAGCAATGTGAGTAATATATTTATAAAATCAAAAGATGCAATATTGACATTTTTTAATTTGCGTAGTAAACTTAAAAAATAAAAAAGGGGAGCTGATAGTGCATTCGGCTGAGATGAAGTGATGTCACTTCGAACCCGAGAACCTGATCTGGATAATGCCAGCGTAGGAAGAATATATTTCTATTGACAAAGTGAAATGAGAATTCTAACACCTTGGTATTATTCGTAAATAATACCAAGGTTTTTTATTTTACTTAAAGTAATCTGTTTTTATTCGTTTATGAAAAATTAGGTTTGTCTGTGCACAACAATTCTAATTTATCAAAAATGATATGAGTTTGACTAATAAGAAAAATAGAAAAAACCATATAGTTTATATATTCAGATTAGTTTTAGAAATTCTTTTATAAGTATTTTATATGATGGATAACAGG
>JAFWXB010000399.1 GCA_017523185.1 Lachnospiraceae bacterium
GCCTATGCCTTCAAGCAGAAGCCTAACTCCCTCTTTTATTTTTTCTTGATCCATTTTTTGCCTCCTATGTCTATCGTAAAGGATTTCTCCGACAATAAATTTCCAGATTTTCCTTTGAAATATTTGAGCCTCATCAAAACAGCAAAGCGGCTTGTATCCCACCCGCCGCCTTTTGACTCCAATCCAGCCACTATTATGACTGACCCGGAAACTGCTGATGTAACATATATTGAACCTCTCAACGTAGAGCGTTTAGAACAGATTATTGCAAAGGAACGTCCTGATGCACTTCTTCCAAACCTCGGAGGACAGTCAGGACTTAATCTTTGTTCGGAATTAAATCAAGCCGGCGTACTTGACAAATACAATGTGCAAGTTATCGGTGTACAAGTAGATGCCATTGAACGTGGAGAAGACCGTATCGAATTTAAAAAAGCAATGGATGCTCTTGGTATTGAAATGGCTCGTAGTGAAGTTGCTTATAGCGTAGAAGAAGCTCTTGCCATTGCTGACCGTTTAAATTATCCGGTTGTACTTCGCCCTGCTTATACCATGGGTGGTGCCGGTGGTGGACTTGTTTATAACAAAGAAGAATTAAAAGTTGTTTGTGCTCGTGGTTTACAAGCAAGTTTAGTTGGACAGGTACTTGTAGAAGAATCCATTTTAGGTTGGGAAGAATTAGAAGTAGAAGTTGTTCGTGATGCTGACAACAATATGATTACTGTTTGCTTCATTGAAAATATTGACCCACTTGGTGTTCATACAGGTGATTCTTTCTGTTCTGCTCCAATGCTTACGATTTCCCAAGAAGTACAAGACAGATTAAAAGAACAGGCATTTAAAATTGTAGAATCCGTAGAAGTTATTGGTGGAACAAACGTACAGTTTGCTCATGACCCTGTTTCTGACCGTATTATTGTTATTGAAATTAACCCTCGTACCTCTCGTTCCTCTGCTCTTGCTTCCAAAGCGACAGGTTTCCCAATTGCTTTAGTATCTGCAATGCTTGCAGCAGGACTTACTTTAAAAGATATTCCATGTGGAAAATATGGTACACTTGATAAATATGTTCCGGATGGAGACTATGTAGTAATTAAATTTGCTCGTTGGGCATTTGAAAAATTCAAAGGCGTAGAAGATAAACTTGGTACACAGATGCGTGCCGTTGGCGAAGTTATGAGTATTGGTAAAACATACAAAGAAGCCTTCCAAAAAGCTATCCAAAGTCTTGAAACAGGTCGTTATGGCTTAGGTCATGCGAAAAACTTTGATAGCCTTTCCAAAGAAAAACTTTTAAAAATGTTAATTACAGCTTCTAGTGAACGCCATTTTATTATGTATGAAGCTCTTAGAAAAGGTGCTACTGTTGATGAAATCCATGAAATTACAAAAGTAAAACATTATTTCATTGAACAGATGAAAGAACTTGTGGAAGAAGAAGAAGCTTTAATTGCAAACAAAGGTACACTTCCAGCTGATGAAGCTCTTATTTCTGCTAAGAAAAATGGTTTCTCTGATAAATATTTAAGCCAGATTTTAACAATTCCGGAAGAAGATATCAGAAATAAACGTATTGCACTTGGTGTAGAAGAAGCATGGGAAGGTGTTCATGTAAGTGGTACAGAAAATAGTGCTTATTATTACAGCACTTACAATGCCGAAGACAAAAATCCAATTTCTAATAACAAGAAGATTATGATTCTTGGTGGTGGACCTAACAGAATCGGTCAAGGTATCGAATTTGACTACTGTTGCGTACATGCTGCGTTAGCTCTAAAGAAACTTGGTTTTGAAACCATTATCGTAAACTGTAATCCGGAAACCGTATCTACAGACTACGATACTTCTGACAAATTATACTTTGAACCATTAACACTTGAAGATGTATTAAGCATTTACAAAAAAGAACAGCCTCTTGGTGTAATCGCACAGTTCGGTGGACAAACTCCACTTAATTTAGCTGCTGACCTTGAAAAGAATGGCGTAAAAATCCTTGGTACTTCTCCATCTGTTATCGACCTTGCAGAAGACCGTGACCTTTTCCGTGCTATGATGGAAAAATTAGAAATTCCTATGCCGGAATCCGGAATGGCTGTCAATGTAGAAGAAGCTGTAGAAATCGCAAATCGCATTGGCTATCCTGTTATGGTTCGTCCTTCCTATGTATTAGGTGGTCGTGGTATGGAAGTTGTTTATGATGAAGAAAGTTTAGAAGGTTATATGAAAGCTGCTGTTGGTGTTACACCTGACAGACCAATTCTTATTGACCGTTTCTTAAATCATGCATTAGAATGTGAAGCAGATGCAATTAGTGATGGTACACATGCATTTGTACCTGCTGTTATGGAACATATCGAACTTGCCGGTGTTCACTCAGGTGACTCTGCTTGTATCCTTCCATCTGTTCATATTTCAGAAGAAAACTTAAATACAATTAAAGACTATACACGTAAAATTGCAGAAGAAATGGGTGTAAAAGGTCTTATGAATATGCAATACGCAATTGAAAATGGTAAAGTATATGTATTAGAAGCAAATCCAAGAGCTTCTCGTACTGTTCCATTAGTATCTAAAGTATGTAATATTCGTATGGTACCACTTGCAACAGAAATTATTACATCAGAACTCACAGGTAATCCATCTCCTGTTCCATCATTAAAAGAACAAGTAATTCCAAACTATGGTGTAAAAGAAGCTGTATTCCCATTTAATATGTTCCCGGAAGTTGACCCGATTTTAGGACCGGAAATGCGTTCTACCGGTGAAGTATTAGGCTTATCTCCTTCTTATGGAGAAGCATTCTACAAAGCACAAGAAGCGACACAATCCAAACTTCCATTAGACGGAACTGTTCTTATCTCTGTAAATAACAAGGATAAAGCAGAAGTTGTAGATATTGCAAAAGCACTTCATGAAAATGACTTTAAGATTGTTGCAACCGGTACTACTCACAAATTAATTACAGAAGCCGGAATCCCTGCTGAAAAGATTAAAAAGGTGTCTGAAGGTGGTCGTCCAAATACATTAGATGCCATTACAAATGGACGTTTTAACTTAATTATCAACTCACCAGCCGGAAAAGAAAGCGTACACGACGATAGTTATCTTCGTAAAGCAGCTATCAAAGGAAAAATTCCTTATATGACAACTATGGCTGCTGCAAGAGCAACTGCTGAAGGTATCCGTCATATCAAAAAATATGGAAACTCTGAAGTAAAATCATTACAAGAACTTCACAGCGAAATCCATGATAAATAAACTGTAAATTTTATATAAAAATTTTATAAATATATCATTAACAAATGGTTCTAGGCAAAATTGCTTAGAACCATTTTCTTATGCAAAAAAACAATCACTTCTTTATAAATACTTTTTTCGCTTGTATACTTTTACCGAAATTTTAATTTTAGTTTGACATGGCTATTTTCACATGATAGTATACGTTTCAGAGAAAAATAGTTGTTTATGAAAAGACTATTTTTATAAAACATAAGATACATATTTTAATAAAACAATATTAGTTCGATAATTATTGCATTTTATTAAAACATAGCATTTCATATAATTATCGAATTTATATTAAAATTGATTTTTATATCAATCTGATACTATGTATTACTAAAAATCACATGAAAAATATGCTTATAAATAGTATTTTTTGAAAATATATAACTTTTGCAACAATAAAAAAGGAGAAAATGTATGATTCGAATTTTAGTAGATTCCTCTGCTGATTATACACCAGAAGAATTACAAGCAAAAAATATGGAGTTAGTACCAATTACTATTACAATTGGAGAAGACAGTTATCAAGATGGAGTTACCATTACTCGCGATACATTTTATGATATTTTAACAACCTCTAGTGAATTTCCAAAAACAGCTCAACCATCTCCACAAGACTTTTTAGATTTCTTTGAAGATGCAAAAGAAAAAGACGATACCATTATCTATCTTTGTCTTTCTTCCGGTTTAAGTGGAACATTCCAAAGTGCTACACTTGCAAAAAATATGGCTGAATATAACAATATCTATCTTATTGATACTTTAAGTGCGACACTTGGGATTCGTGTCTTAGCTGAATATGCTTGCAAATTAAGAGATGAAAATGTAGAAGCTGTTGCAATTGTAGAAGCATTAGAAAACTTAAAATCACGTATCACCATTCTTGCTGCTGTAGATACTTTAGAATACCTCTATAAAGGTGGTCGTTTAAATAAAGCAACTGCTGCAATTGGCGAACTTGCAAATTTAAAACCACTTATTACTGTAACAAACGAAGGAAAAATCGGAATTGTAGGAAAATGTTTAGGACGTAACAAAGCCTTCGTTACTCTTACAAAAATGATTTGTGAAAAAGAAATGGATACAAACTTCCCATGTTATAGTGTTTATACACTTGGCACAGACAACTCTGATAAATTTGAAGAAAAATTAGCAAAAGAAAGAATTTCCATTACAGAACGTCTTCAAATTGGAGCAACAATCGGAGCACATGTTGGACCTGGAGCATATGGTGTTGTATTTGTAAGTCGTTAATCAAATATAAATTTTCATCTTAAAGTTCGACGCCTCCACCTCTATCGGTGTTGAGTTATCTCTCTCTAAGATACAATCTCCGGTGAATGGCAAAAAAGTACAGATGCATTTATCGAGTAAAAGCATAATATACCTCTTGCCTAAGCCCCCAATAGACTTAAATTTATATAAAATCCTCTACTTTATAAAATAATAAAGAAGAGGATTTTTATTTCTCACATGATAATTTTCCAATATATCTATAACAACAATTTTATTTCTAAAAACACAATTTTATGATATAATTATGATTAAAATAATAATGTTTTACTTATGATATTAGGAAGGACTTTATTTATGAAAAAAAGAATTACTTTTAAAAATATCTTATTAAGTATATTAGGAATTTGCATGATTCTATTTTTTGTCTATCTTTTTATGGAACAATTCATTTGGAAAACATCCAGCTACATAACCTTACAATCTCCAATTGGTCTTTTTTTCTTTTGTGCCATTCTTTATGGTCTTCCAATACACTTTTTAGAGAAACGATATAAAGACACCAATTTAGAACCAAGCCACTACAATGTAACACTTTCTTCTGCTTCTGATGTTGGTAAATGGATTTTAAGTGGTATTGCAAAAATATTTCTTATTATCGTTTTTATAATTATTATCTTTGCAATTCCAAGTTTAACAGAAAAATACATATTACCACTTATTATTAATACAAAAGAAACATTTTTATTTTCAAGTGATTTTTACTTATTATATATGTCTAGTGCTTTAAGCCTTGCAATGTTACTTTCTTGGCTTTATTCGAAACGTGGTATTTTTCCAGATGTAAAACATGACTTTTTTGCAGAAGGTGAAAAAGCACAA
This sequence comes from Lachnospiraceae bacterium, assembly GCA_017523185.1. The sequence goes on from JAFWXB010000399.1 coordinate 5,401, forward strand.
CTTCCAAATAATATCAAACACAATACTACAATAATAGCCATTATTGTATTTTTATTGCTTAGTATTTTACCCCTTTTTTATTATCAACATATTACAGAACAAGGCGTAACACAAGTACATTTTGGCTTAGAAAAAACATATATTTGGAATGATGTGAAATCTTATAAGTTACAATCTAAATTTGATGGTACCTTAGATATGATAATAGAAATGCATGATGGCAATAAAATTTCCCTTATGAATACAATATTGTATTTTTCAAATTTCCCAAAAGATACCTATCCAAATGATGAACAAGATTTTTGGATTTATTTGGCTCAAACTTTCAAAGATAAAAATATTCCTTTTGATACAAACCATTGGGACAAATTATATCATAGCTTAAAATATGACTATTGGAAAGAACTTGCTCTCGCAATTAAGGAAGTTGGCGAATAATATCATACTAATTTTGATATTTTAACAAAATTCTATTGACTATAAAAACCGTATTTTAAATAGATAATATATAATTTTCAAAGATTTTTGTCTTTATAGTAATTATTTAGTAAAATACTTCTAAATAAATATAACAAAAGTTTTATAAA
>JAFWXB010000400.1 GCA_017523185.1 Lachnospiraceae bacterium
CTGACAGCTTTTCATGGAAGCATACGAATAAAGTGCTATTTTTATATATTTTAAAGCACTTTCATTATCTCCACAAAAATAACATGCAATCCCTGTTAAAAATGTAAGTTCATGTGTAGGAGTATCGCAATGACTTTCAACTGCTTTTTGTCTTGCTTTTTCTATATTTTCATAGGCTTTTTTATACTTTTTTACTGATAATAAATATTTTGTATATAAAATCTCATACTGTGCTCTTAATGTATACTTATGATACATCTCGAATGACATTGTATCTAAGTATGTTTCAATTTGTTTACATAAAACACAACATTTTTCCAATTCCTTATTATAAAGATATTCATTTCCTAGAAGTATCAGAATTTCCATTTCATGATACGATAAATAATAGCGTTCTAAATGAAAAATATCTATATTTTTTCTTGTAATATCAAATGCCAAATGTAATAACTGATACTTATACATATCATTTTCTTGAAATAAATAACTATATAAAATCAGCCATTCTTGATAATATAATTTATTATTGGCAAAATCATATGTTTCGACTTTTTCTAATTCTTCGTATGCTTCTTCATAACGCCACATATGTATCAAGTAGCGTATTTTCTTTAATGTGTAAAAACATTCAAAATCCAATTCATTTATAAAACTGGAAGATACATTAAGTTTTACTCCCATTCGTGACATTAACGCTTGAAATGTACTATAACTTACTCCTGCATTTCCATTTTCTATTCGAGAAAGAGAAACAACACTACAAATTCCATCGGCTAATTCTTCCTGTGTCAATCCAATTTTTTCTCTTGCAATACGAATTGATTTACCCATTGCTTTTATTTCCATAAAATACTACTTTCTCTCAAACCCAAGATACCTTGTTCCTTGAAAAGTCACTCGTCCGATATCCCCTTCTGCTAACATTCCATATTCTTTTCCGGTTACATGAAATTCCATTCGGTCACCACTTTCTACTTGAAATGTCACATAATATGTCGTTGATGTTGTTATATGCATTCCTGTATTTCCTGCATTATGGTGATGATGTGTTACACTTGTACGTTTTCCTACAATTTTGGCATCTACTGTTAGACGTGGCGAATGATTATTTGTATTCCATTGACGTATACTTCGTATAATCGCTACAATGATTAGTCCAAATGACAGAAAAAATATAATTGGAAATAGAAATTGCATCAAATCAAACATTATCATAAATTATGCCTCTTTTCTTAATACTTTTTTCATCCATGTTCCTCTGCAATAGAAAATAAAAGTAAGAAGTGCTCCAATAAGCCATGAAGATAATAAAGAAACCTGAATACATTCAAATCGTCCAAATGGTAATTCTTCTGTTCTTGTAAGGAATGAAATTCCATAGGCAATTGGCACACGAATAAGAACCGTTGTACAAAGGGAAATCCACATTGGAGTTACCGTATCGCCTGCTCCACGCATAACACCTGATAAGCTCTGTGTAACTGCCATTGCAATATATCCAACTGCTAAAATTCGCATTAAATACATACTCATAGTTACCAATTCTTCTGTATCTGTAAAAATATGCATCAAATATTTTCCAAAAAATAAAATAATTAACGTAATTGTTGTAGAACACCCCATTGCCATAAGTGTTCCTTGTTTTGCTCCTAATTTTACTCTGTCTAATTTCCCTGCTCCTACATTTTGTCCGGAATAAGTTGTCATTGCTGTACCAAATGAGAAGTTTGGCATCATTGCAAATCCGTCTACACGCATTACAATTACGTTTGCTGCAATAAACATTTCTCCAAAACTATTTGTTAAAGATTGTACAATAATCATTGCTGAAGAAAAAATTGCTTGTGTAACACCGGACGGTAACCCTAATGCAATTACTTGTTTAATATAACGACCTTTCATTTTTAAATGACTTTTATTTAACTCAAAAATATGTCCCATATGCATCAATTTCCACAAACAAAATATTGCTGAAACTCCTTGTGCGATTGCTGTTGCAAGTGCTACTCCTGAAACACCCATATGAAATTGAGCTACAAACAACAAATCCAATACAATATTTAAAACAGTTGCTATTAATAAGTATAGTAACGCTGAAAATGAATCTCCCATTCCTCGCAAAATACCACTTAAAATATTGTAATATGCCATTCCTGCAATTCCATACATAGTAATTGCAAGATAAGAATTACACCATTCAATAATTGTATCTGGTGTATTTAACATATGTAATAACGGTTTTATTACAGGTGGAGCGATTACCATAAGAAGTATTGAACATACTGCTGTTAAAGTAATACAATTTCCAATTGTTTCTGACAAATCTTCTTTTGATTTTGCCCCAAAATATTGGGCTACCATAATTCCTACACCTGCAGAAATTCCAATAAATAATACATAAAGCATATTTAAAAGTGGAGCTGCAC
>JAFWXB010000004.1 GCA_017523185.1 Lachnospiraceae bacterium
GTATCAATAATATAACCTGTATCTTCATATAATGCTTTAATAACTTCTGCTGTTTCTGTTTCATTTGTATAATTACCATAAAAATCACAAAGATTTGCTTTCATTTCTTCTGTAATTTCGTATTTTCCGGTTTCTGTTAATGATTTCATAAGTTCTGCATTTTTTTCTGCATCATTTCCTGCACCTGCTACACGATAAATCAAGCGTTCTAAGTTTGAAGAAATTAAAATATCCATAGATGGAGAATTTGTCAACATAAATTCACGATTTTTATTGTATTCTCCTGTTGCAAAGAAATCATACAATACTTTATTTTCATTGGAAGCACAAATAAGTTTTCCAATTGGAAGCCCCATATTTTTTGCATAATAAGCAGCTAAAATATTTCCAAAGTTACCTGTTGGAACAACAATATTTACTTTTTCATCTTTTGCAATCACTTCATTTGCATAAAGTTTTGCATAAGCATACACATAATATACAATCTGTGGTACAAGACGACCAATGTTAATAGAATTTGCAGAAGAAAACTGATAGCCTGCATTTGCTAATTCTTCTTTTAATACACTATTAGAAAACATCTGTTTTACACCTGTTTGTGCTTGGTCAAAATTTCCATGAATACCTACAACATATGTATTTTTTCCTTTTTGTGTAAGCATCTGTTTTTCTTGAATTGCACTTACCCCATTTTTTGGATAAAATACAATAATTTTTGTACCTTCTACATCTGCGAATCCTGCCATTGCTGCTTTTCCTGTATCACCGGAAGTTGCTGTTAAAATTACAATTTCATGTTCTGCATTGTTTTTGCGAGCAGATGTTGTTAATAAATGTGGTAAAATAGATAATGCCATATCTTTAAATGCAATTGTAGCACCATGGAATAATTCTAAATAATATGCTCCTTTTGCATCTACAAGTGGTGCAATTTCTTGTGTATCAAATTTATCATCATACGCTTTTTGAATACAAGATTTTAATTCTTCTTCTGTAAAATCTGTTAAAAACTGCTTCATTACCACATATGCTGTTTCCTGATAATTCATCTTTGCAAGTTCTTCTACTGTTACATCTAATGTCGGAATTGTATCCGGAACAAACAAACCACCATCTGTTGCAAGGCCTTTTAAAATAGCCTGAGATGCTGTTACCTTTTCATTTTTATTTCTTGTACTGGAATACATTAAACTCATTTTTCTACCTCATTTTCTATTTGATAATTGTATGAATTAACTACATTATAAATATTTCGCATTTTTGTCAATAATTCCTAAATTTTTCTTTTCGTTTTTTTACAAATATGCCATGCTAAAAAAGTATTTATAAATACATTTCACATAAAAGTTGTAAAATAGTATTGCTTTCCATCTTATATAAAAAGGAATCTGTTATTTTAATAACTTACAACCCTATAACATTTTCCTATTACATAAAAGCAATAATCTTTTACCTATGATAACCAAAAGGATTTTATTTATGAAACAAGGTGTCTATCAAGCTGTAAAAAAAGATGGTACTATTTACTATCGTTCCAATATTACTTACAAAAACAAACATATTAGCTTAGGAAGCTTTTTGACAGAGGATTTGGCGAATCAAGCCTATATAGAAGCCTCTTATCTTTTAAATTCTTCTATACCACTTCACAACGCCAAAC
>JAFWXB010000401.1 GCA_017523185.1 Lachnospiraceae bacterium
CCCCAACCACCAATTTTACGATTTTCTTCTGCAATTTTATCACGTAATTCTTTATTTGTTACAGCAATAATAACCGGAGATTGTTTTCCCATACCTGTAGCAGCATAAGTCCCTGCCTTAATGATTGCTTCAAGTTTTTCCTTTTCTACCATATCTGATTTAAAATTTCTACAACTTCTTCTTTTTTCTAATACTTTTAATGTTTCATTCATTATTATATACCTCCATATTATTTAATAAAATGAGTCCATGTATGTTTTTCAGTTTCCGGAAGACCAAACTGTTCTTTACCAAGTGCAATACTTTTCATCAAAAATACCATATTTCTTGCAAGTACACGCATTGTCTGTTTTCCTTCTTCATCCATTTCTGCCTGTCCTTGTTCTCTTCCATGAATACTATTCCAATACTGACTTGATGCAATCGGCATATTTGTAATAGTAAAATATTTATTCAATTCATCAAATGTTGAAGAACAGCCACCTCGTCTTGCACACACCACACTAGCTCCAACTTTCATAGTTTTATCAAAATGGGTACTGTAAAATAATCTGTCCAAACATGCAATTAAAGTAGCATTTGCAGATGCGTAGTATACCGGACTGGCAATGACTAAACCATCTGCTTCTTCAAATTTTGGAGCAAGTTCATTTACTACATCATCAAACACACATTTTCCTGCTTCAAAACAATGCCCACAAGCAATACAACCTCGCACATCCCTATTTCCAATCTGTACTGTTTCTACTAAAATACCATTTTCTTTAAAAACATTTTCCATTTCACGAACTGCAATAGTAGTGTTACCATTTATCCTTGGACTTCCATTAATAATTAATACTTTCATAATTACACCATTCCTTTCTTGAAATTTTTATATTATTGGATTTTATAACGAACAAATTTTGAATATTTTTATGCATTTATTTATAGATTATAACTTAATATAGAAAATATAGCAATTTATCTAAAATATTTTTATCATTCTTAAATACTTCTAATTTTAATACAATCTTAAACAAATGAAAAAAACTTTTTCCATTATTTTTTAACATCTATTGAATAATTCAATCTACTATGTTATATTTGAAATATACAAAAGGAACAATCGCCCACAAGGGGTTGACCATTAACAAGTAGAAAAACCACCCTATTCGCTGGTCAAAGTTTCAAGGGTGGTTTTTCTATGTATAATTACTTACAAAATGCAAAAATAAATGTAAGTAATGCTAATATGAACATTCCAAAAGACATTAAATCTTTAAAGTCAAATTGTCTCTTCATATGCACCACCCCCATTCTATGTAAAATAAAATGAAGGTCAGCCACCCTGCAACACGATTGTTCCATGACAAGATTTTAGCATATTCTTTTTTATTTGACAACGTATATAGTTACAATTTCTTCTTTAATATCCATATAATTTCAAGATTTATACTTGAAATAACAGAGTTTCTTTATTTGATGAAACCATTTCTAATAAAAAAAGTCTGTTGTACCATACAACAAACTTTTTTCTACTATTCTTTATCTATCTAATAGATATTCACAATTCATTTTATTCCTTGATTATAAGTTACAATTAAAGCTGTCTACTCTACTTCAAACTGATACATTGTTCTTGACTGAAACACTTCTCCTGCTTTTCGAATACTACTTGGAAAATCAGGTTCTTTACAAGCATTTGGATAATATTGTGTTTCAAAACAAATGCCATTTCTTTTTTCATAAATTGCTCCGTTTTTTCCAATTTCTCCATTTAGAAAATTTCCGGAATAAATTTGTAATCCACATAAATCTGAAAAGACTGTCATTGTAATTCCACTATCTGTTCCATATAATTTTGCCATTTTTTTCAATATTCCATCATTTGAAAATACATAATTGTGGTCATATCCATTTGCTAATAATAGTGGCTTATAATTACTAAAAATATCTTTTCCTATCTGTTTTCTTTTTTGAAAATCCATAGGTGTTTTTTCTATATTTAATAATTTACCGGTTGGAATCAGTTCTTCATCTGTTTCTAAAAAAGTATCTGAAAAAACTTCCATTTCATGTTCTAAAACACTTCCACTATTATGTCCGTTTAAATTAAAATACGTATGATTTGTTGGATTTATAATCGTTGTTTTGTCAGATACCATTTCATAATCAATCTGAAATGTATTTTGTTCTGTGAGTGTATATCGAATTATTTGTTTTAAATTACCGGGAAATCCTTGTTCCATATGTGGACTGATTCTGAAAAATTCTACAAACTCCCCATTCTCACTTTTCCCATATGTTGCATCATATAACTTACAATGTGACCTATTATAGCCACTATGCAGATTATTTCCTTTATCATTTGCATCTAATAAATATTGTACTCCTTCTATTGTTACATTTGCACCTTGAATACGATTTGCATTTCTGCCAACATATGCTCCAAAGCCTGTATCTGTGTTATAGTAGTCTTCCAAAGTTTCAAACCCTAAAACAATATCTCTTTTTATATGTTTTTTATCATAAATGGAAATTCCCAAGACTAATGCACCAAAGTCAGAAACCTCTATTTGCATTCCATGTGTATTCTCTAAAAGAAATCGTTTTGCAACTTTTCCTTCTTTTGTTATCCCAAAATCTAATTGTGTTATCATATTTCTACCTTATATTTATTATATTTTTTGTTTCTATATTCTCGTGGTGTTATTTTATATCGTTCTTTAAATACTCTATTAAATGTCCTTTGACTTTCAAAACCACACGCATAGCATATATTTGTGATAGATTCTTTACTATTATTCATCATAGCAGTTGCATATTCTAATCGTATTCCATTTATATAATTTACAAAATTACAATAAAATGTTTTAGAAAATAATCTTGATAGTACATATTTGCTAACACCTAAGTCACTTGCCATTTTATCTAATGTAATTTTCTCTCTAAAATGTTCTGCAACATATGCTACTGCTTTATAAATAAGATTATCTCCATTTACAGATTCTTTTTCCATCATTTTCATTTCTGAAAAAATATGTGCAAAAATCATTTGTACATATGCCTGAATCAATCGTTCATTATTTTTATCCACATCTACTAATGCTTTTATTGCTTTTGTAATATCTATATGTAAATTTTCTTTATGAATAATGGGATATACCGGACAACAATGCTCTAATTCTTCCATATAATTTGGAAACATCTTTGGTGAAACTAACAGATACAATGCTTTGCTTTCGCCATCACAGAAAACCTGATAATGATGAATGACATTCGGAAATATAACTGCAAAATCACCTTTTTCCATATGATACAATTCTTGTCCTACTCCAATTTCTAATGTGCCTTTTATTACATATACCATTTCTACCACTTGATGCAAATGAGGTGGAAAATGCGTTGGTTTTTTCCATTCTATTGTAAAATCATCACTCTTATTTTCATATGTTAATAGCAACTTACCACTCCATTCTTCTGCAAAAACTGACTACATTATGTTCCTTTTTGACGAGCAAAATATAATCTAATCGTTTATACTTCAATTGTACAAAACAAAAGGAGGTACAACATTATGTTAAAAAAATTAAATAACTTCTTTGTAAAGGTAATGTATTTCTATGCTGACTACTTTAAATACAATTATCGCATATAATCAAAGCATTTCTAAAAAACGCTTAAATGCAACAATGCCTTGCTTTGTACGTTTAAATATGCCTGAACATTCAAGCACCTTAACAAATACGTTCCCAATCTCCCCTTTTAGGATAGTCATAATATTTTCGGAAGAAATTTGATAGTTCTCTTTCCATTCTTCCACCCAATCAGCATGTTTGCTGATATCTGCAATTGTTCGAAGGTCTTTTCCTTCGACGATTGCATGAGCTAATACTTCCATTTCTTTTTGCAATCTTGCAGGTAAAACTGCCAATCCCATTACTTCTATTAATCCAATATTTTCTTTTTTGATATGATGATATTGTTCTGTCGGATGATATACGCCCCATGGATATTCTTCTGTTGTGATATTATTTCTTAAAACCAAATCCATTTCAAATATATCACCATTCATGCGTGCAATTGGTGTGATTGTATTATGTGGAATGCCATCTGTTTCTGCGAAGATAAATGCATCTTCATCTGTATAAACACGCCATTTATCCAAAATATCACTCGATGCAGCTGCGATGCGATCGGCATCCTTACTCTGTAAACGGATTACTGACATTGGCCATTTAATCACACCAGCTGTCACATCTTCA
>JAFWXB010000402.1 GCA_017523185.1 Lachnospiraceae bacterium
AGCATAATTATACACACCTCGTTTTTAGTTTTTATGCAATGGATATATTTGGTATATAGTATTGCTGTTTTTACACTATTTTAAAATATATTTTAGTTAATGTATTTATATTAAAATTTTGGTTAGAAAATTATCATAGTTAAATAATATTTCTTTGATTAATATAAAAAATTACGTTTTCTAATAAAACATACTTTTTTCATTATGTCAATATCATAATGTATAAATTTGGAAATTATATATTTTTAGCGAATCAATTTGCTATAAGTTTTAAATAATATATATAAAATAGAATACATTTAAAAAAAATGGACAAACTTAGAAAAAAGCCAAAGGGGTTAAATATGTGTACAGCAATTACTTATTCCACAAAAGACCACTATTTTGGAAGAACATTAGATTATGAAATTTCTTATGAGGAAAGTGTGACAATTACACCAAGAAAATATCCATTTGTATTTCGAAACGGAAAAACAATCGCATTCCATTATGCAATGATTGGTATGGCATATGTTAAAGCACAATATCCTCTTTATTATGAAGCTACAAATGAAAAAGGACTTAGTATGGCAGGATTGGAATTTCCGGAAAATGCACATTATCAAGAAGTACTGCAAGGAAAAGATAATATTGCTCCTTTTGAATTTATTTCATGGATATTAAGTCAATGTGCAGATATGGAAGAAGCGAAAAAAATGTTAGGAAATATTCAGCTTGTAAATGTAGATTTTAGTAAAGAACTTCCTGTATCTCCATTACATTGGATAATTGCAGATAAAACAGCTTGTTTTACCATAGAATGTGTCAAAGACGGATTGAAAATTTATGAAAATCCTGTAGGCATTTTAACAAATAATCCACCATTTGACTATCAAATGGCAAATTTACGAAAAGGTATTCCATTTACGGGGAAAAATTTACCAGGGGATTTATCATCAGAATCTCGTTTTTTAAGAGCAGCATTTACAAAATTTAATTCCGTTTCCGGAGAATCGGAAATGGAGAGTTTAACACAATTTTTTCATATTTTAGGTTCAGTAGAACAAACTCGAGGACGTGGAAAGATTGTAAATGACAAATTTCGACATACAATTTATACATCTTGTTGTAATATGGATAAAGGTATTTACTATTATACAAGTTATGAAAATAATCAAATTACGGGCATTGATATGCATAAAGAAAATTTAGATGGAAATACCTTGGTATCGTATCCCCTTTTGAAAACACAACAGATTCGCATGATAAATTGATACGGTAGGTTTTATCTTGGAGAGAGATATCAAGATAAGTTTGTGAAGTTTACCACTTATAAAGGTGGAAGTTTTCGTTATCCAAGATGAAACTTGATAAACAGAAAATCAAATCTTAATTTCAGAAAAAATATTGTACGTTTATCTACTATGTGATATTGTAAAAACGCAATATTATAAAAAATGGAAAGAGGAAAGACAATATGAAGAAATTAGGATTTGGTTTGATGCGTTTACCACTTGTGGATACAAACGACAATACAGCCATTGACATTGAAAAGACAAAAGCAATGGCAGATGAATTTTTAAAAAATGGATTTACATACTTTGATACAGCCGTTCCATACCATGGAAAACAGAGTGAAGTTGCATTTCGCGAATCAGTTGTAAAACGTTATCCAAGAGAGGCGTATACTATTACAGACAAATTGACACTTGGTATGATTGACAAAGCAGAACATATGCAGACCTTTTTTGATGAACAAATGGAACGTATTGGTGTAGAATATTTAGATTATTATTTGATGCATGCTTTAAATAAAAATTATTATGAAAAAGCAAAAGAATTTGGTGCGTTTGAGTTTATGTCTGAAAAGAAAGCACAAGGAAAAATTAAACATTTGGGATTTTCCTTCCATGATACAGCAGATGTATTGGATATGATTTTAACAGAACAGCCACAGATGGAATATGTGCAACTTCAGATTAATTATTTGGATTGGGAAGATGAAAACGTACAATCTCGTAAATGTTATGAAGTTGCTGTAAAACATGGAAAAAAAGTTATTATTATGGAACCTGTTAAAGGTGGTGCACTTGCAAAGGTATCTCCAAAAGTAGAAGAACTTTTCCATAATTATACACAAGAAATGTCAGTAGCTTCTTGGGCAGTTCGCTTTGCTGCAACACATGAAAATGTTGTGATAGTTCTTTCAGGAATGAGTGATACAGCACAAATGCAAGATAATTTAAGTTATATGAAAGATTTTGTTCCAATGAATGAAGAAGAATTGCAAATTGTTGCCAAAGCAGCAGATATGATTCGAAATGATATTGCAATTTCTTGTACAGCATGTCGTTATTGTGTAGATGATTGTCCGAAGCAGATTGCAATTCCTGAATATTTTAAGATATATAATGATTTTAAGCGTTTTCAAGGAACAAGAATCCAAAGTAATCGTCAGCAGTACATAAGAGCTTCCGAACATCATGGAAAAGCTTCTGAATGTATTTCTTGTGGTAAATGTGAAATGCATTGTCCACAAAAACTTTCTATTCGAGAATTATTAAAAGCAGTTGCAGAAAATTTGGAGTAATTTTTACAGTATAAGTGCGAAAGAGATTGCTTGTTTTGATAAGTTTATAGTATTATTTATAGAATTAATGTCTTATTTTTTCAAGATATAGCAAAAGATAATAGGATTTCAAAGTTCTTAGAAAAAGAGAAAGTATTATTTATTGTATTAAAAACAATACTTTCTCTTTTTTTTAAAAATAGGAATTGAATATATTGAAAAAAGTATCTATAATAGAAAATACAATAAAAAACAGAAAGGAAATAAAAACGTTGTTTGATAAAGATAATATTGTTAATATATTGATGCAAATGGATTTAGCTGCTCATATTGATAGCAGTAGAGATAGTATCTTATTAAAAGATAGTGTGTATACAAAAACTTTAAATGAAATGGCTGAAAAAAATAAGGCATATAGAGCCCTTTCACTTTCTAAAGAAGACAGAGAAATTGTTGAAAGTTATGTTGAAGCAGTAGAAGATATCAATTTGAGAATTGATTGGATTGGATATATTGCAGGTGTAAGAGATGCGATTTTATTATTCAATCAAATTGGATTGTTAAAAGACAATGCAGGAGAAGAATTAGAAAAAAAATTCCTAAATGCTATAAGCAAGTAAATCATTCATCATCTAAACATAGTGGGATTCTTTATATAGAATATTAGAGAATAAAAAATGCAGGAGATGGGACTCGAACCCACACGATATTGCTACCACAGGCACCTGAAGCCTGCGCGTCTGCCAATTCCACCACTCCTGCGAACAACTGATATTTTAGCGAATTTATAGAGGAATGTCAATAGAAATTTTATACACCAAGAGGCGTTGAAAAATAAAATAAAAAAAATGAAAAAAAGTGTTGACATTTAGAAAAACATTTGATATTATAAACAAGTCGCAAGGAGAGATAACAAAATCTCAAAAAGACACGCGGAAGTGTCGGAACTGGCAGACGAGCAAGACTAAGGATCTTGTGACTATTGCAGTCGTGTGGGTTCAAGTCCCATCTTCCGCATTAGAACAAAAGCAGAGCAGGTCAAATGACCTGCTCTTTTTTCGTTTTTAGTCTATTGCTATTTCTGAAAAATCAATTTCTAAATCGTCATAAATCCCTACTTTAATTTTATCAGCAAAAGTATATTCATTCATACTTGTTTTATTATCAAAAATATAAACCATAATTCTATTTTTAATTGGGTCAACAATCCAATATTCACGTACGCCGGCGTTACAGTATTTGAATAATTTAATTCCATAATCATTTTCTCTTGTACTTGGTGATACAATTTCAATAATCCAATCTGGAGCACCATTACATCCTTTTTCTGTTAGTTTGTTTTTGTCACAAATAACGGAAATGTCAGGTTCAACATAGGTTTTATTATTCTGATTTAAAAAGACAGCAAAAGGTGCAGAAACTACAATACAGTTTTCTTTTTTCTTTTTTATATAATTGTAAATTTCTCCATGTAATATACCGGATATTATTTGATGCTTGAAATTTGGTGGTGCCATATTATAAATAATACCATCAATTAATTCAGCACGTTCTCCATCAGGCAGAGCATAGATATCTTCTATTGTATAAGTTATATTTTTTAATGTTTTCATAAAAATTCTCCTTTTTGTTATTATAACATAAAAATAAAAATTATGTTCTTTTTTTATTTTATTGACAAATTTTATAAATATGTTAGAATAACACGCAAAAAGTTGAATTAGGAGGAAAATATGGATTTAAGAAAAATATTCCCATATTCTTTTCGTGCCAATGATATCAAAGGATTAGTAATTACAATTTTGTTATATATGGTAGCAGATTTTATCTGTGGTTTAATCGTTTCATTTTTAGGTGGACTTCCTTTGGTTGGAATTGCATTTCGATTAATTGGTTGGATTGCAGGCGTTTATTTCTGTGTAGCGACAATTCTTGCAGTTTTGAATTATTTTGGAGCAATTAAGCGATAGTATTAAGCGAAAAGAATATAATAATGTAGAAAGAAGAATGACTATGTTCTCAGGGAGAAGATAGTCATTTTTTTATATTTTATTTTTATTAAAATACGAGGGGGGGGGTAAATTTGCACAAAAATTTTATAGGGAAATTGTGGAAATAGATGAAATTAACCAAGTAAATATAAAAAATATTGTGTAATTTATTAAATCAGTGTAAATTTAAAGTAGTTACGAAATAATGCGAAATTTTCAGAAAGGAGAAAAGAAAATGGAAAAGATGAGTAACTATTTGAAAAAATCTGTTTTCTGGAAGCGAGTTATTAGTTTACTAATGGTATTCGCTATGGTATTTACGGGTGTACCAATGCCGGATATTATACTTGCAACCGAAACACAGAGTACAGAAAATTCGATTGGGGAGGAGGTGAGAAGTACAGGGGAAGATGGTATTGAAATTACAATGCATTTTAGGAAACCGTCAGATTGGTCGAATCTATATGCTCATATTTGGTATGATAATAATGGGTCAGATGTAACTGTTTTTGATAATTGGCCAGGATTACAGGTAGGTGGACAATCAGATATAG
>JAFWXB010000403.1 GCA_017523185.1 Lachnospiraceae bacterium
TGCCATTGCTCGTCCTGACTTTGATATAGTTACTGTAGCAGAAGTATCTTTCTTTATTGTTTTTGCTATTGTAAAAAACTTATTATTATTAACTGCATTTAACTTAATGTTTGGCAATAATAAATTTTCATTTCTTCTAATCTGCATAACCCCTCCTTAGCAATTACCTACTATACCCCATATTCCAAAATTTCTCAAAGGTTATTTTACATTCTTTTCCTTTATATCGGATACACTCTACTAACGCTTAATAATAAGGTGTAAAATTCCAATTTATCTGTTTTCATAAAAAATAGCAATCAAAAAAATAGCAACTTATGTAATTCTATATAAATTGCTATTTCATGATAAACAAGTAACAAAAATAAAAATTAGAGAGAAAATGTTTTCCATTTTCCCTCTACATTATTTATTATCACCTTTTATACTTTTTTGCAATTACAAGACCTATTATCATAATTACAAATGATACACCTAATAAAACAAAATTCTCTATGTTAATAGAAGCACTATTCCTTTGGTTTGAAAAATCTCCCTTGTTCTCAAAATTAGAAAAATCTTTTGGAACTCTATTTGATGAAAATATATCTTTCTTTTCATTTTCTGTTGTATTTTCTTCTCCATCATTTCTATTACCAGGATTCATATTTTCTCTATTATTCAAACTTGTATCTTCAGTTGTATCATTTTCTGTATTTTCGATAGATGAATTAGATGGCACTTTTTCAAAATTCATTTCATTTTTCATACTTTCCTTATTTCCAAAATCATTTTCACTACTTTCATTATTCTGACTTGAAAATCTTCCATCAAATCCCCTACCATTTCCCATTGTTCCAAGTGCAGAAAGATTTATATTTGAACCATCAATACAAGCATCTTTATTTTCATTCTGTGCTGTTGTTGTAGAACCAATTGTTCCATCTAATTGCCCTTCTACACTCTCTGCTCTTAATAAACAAAATTGTTCTAATGTCTCCACCCCTATTTCAAATTCTTCATATGAACAAAACTTTGTTGGGTCTTTTTCTACATAAGAAGCAATTAATGCTTTCGTTCCTGTTATAATTTCAGACAATCTTCCATTTGTATCATACATTTCTATAAATTCTTTAAAATATGTGTGATACATTTGTGTATATTCTTCATTTTCAAATATCCACGCTATCATTGGTCTATCTGACATATTCCCACTTGATACCGGGGAATCAATTGGTTCATTAATGGCACTTGTAGCATCTTGTGAGCCTTGAAAACTACCAAATGCCAAATTATAATCCCATGGAATCATAGACATTTTTCCATTTTCTTCATACAAATAATAATTATGAATCATTGTTCCGGTATAACTATCCGAATTACATACAAAATTGTGAACTACAAAATAGCGAATTACTTGCTCAATATCTACAATATTTTCTAAATCTTCTCCATTACTTAATTTCTGCAAACTATCTATCAAACGATTTTTATCAGTTTCTGATACATCTGTCTTAGCATTATCAAAAATATTAGAATAACTCTCTGGGTCATCATCAATGTACTGTAATTTTACATCATTACTACCCATTCCACCTGCCATCTGTCCTCGATTTGGCATTTGTGACACATCAACATTATCTGGTACCTCTCCATTTGGCATTCCCCCACTTGGTATCTGTGGCATATCAACGCCTTCTGGTACTTCTCCGTTTGGCATTCCCCCACTTGGCATTTGTGACATATCAACACTTTCCGGTACTTCTCCATTTGGCATTCCCCCACTTGGCATCTGTGACATATCAAATCCTTCCGGTACTTCTCCATTTGGCATTCCCCCACTAGGCATCTGTGGCATATCAAATCCTTCCGGTACTTCTCCATTTGGCATTCCCCCACTAGGCATCTGTGGCATATCAAATCCCTCTGGCATTTCTCCTCCATTTGGTCTTTGCGACATATCTGTATCCATACCACCTTGTTGATTCATACTCAAACTATCCGGTTTATATAATTCCCCATAATTACTACTATAATTACGTGTTAAAAAACTTTCTTCTACACCTTCTACTGCTAAATATAAGCCCCAATCTTCTCCATTTACAGTAATATATACATAACTGCATAATGGACTATTTACACCAAATTCATTCATCATTTGATATACAAGATAATCTTTCATATAAGTATTATCTTGTATTAAATTATTTAAACTAAGTTTATCCAATCCATAATATGTATTTCCTATTTGATATTGGTCAAACTCAACTTTAAAACTATATCGTTCACTTTCACTTTCAGAAACACTACTTAAAGAAGTATTTCCTTTTGCTCGAATACCAACATTTTTATATGCTTCATTATCAATAATGATTGTACAATTTACATATTCTTCATTCTCACAATTTTCAATAAAACTATCCCAATCGTCCATTACAATATCAATTGTATGCACTCTGTCTGTATCAAACAGACGTTCTTCATATTCAACATTAGACACAATATCTGTAAAAGAATCACCATATATTCTAAAAAATAATGTAATCAATAAAGCACATATAATAGCAACAACGCAGATTTTTTCTATATTTTTATGGGTTGACATCTTATCTACCACCCTTTCTTATCCCATATAATCTCCATTATAGCTTACTAATATTGCACTATTTACACCTCTCATATCAGAAATTATATTGATAAAATCTGTATTATTATTCTTTAAACGCACATCAATATTTAACTCAATACTGCCTTTTTGTACAGTTTTACTCTTTATCACACATTTTTCCATTTGTTGTTCTAAAAATTGCATAACATTTCGTTCACTCTCTTGTCCTTCACAACGAATCACAATAATATACGGATTATGATGTGATTTTTTATTTACAAATATAAGTAATGTAATACCAATTACCACACTACCTACAACTGCTAATGGTATCATACCTGCTGCCAAAACAATACCATCTGTAATCGACCAAAATAAAAACGCAATATCCAAAGGTTCTTTAATTGCAGTTCGAAAACGTACAATTGATAACGCACCTACCATACCAAGCGATAACACTACATTTGACGTAACTGCCAAAATAACAATTGTTGTTATCATAGTAAGGGCAATTAAAGTTACACCAAAACTAGAAGAATACATCACACCTGAAAATGTCTTTTTATATATTAAAAAAATAAATAATCCCAAGCAAAATGATAATACTAACGCAATTACCATATCTAAAATACTTACACTTGCTACGTTTTCTAAAAAACTTGACTTAAAAATATCATTAAATGTCATTCTTTCATATCCTTCTTTCTTACTAAATTTCATTACTATCCATACATTCTACATATTGCATATTTAGAAAAAGCTGTATTTCTTCGATTTTCTAACTGGACAATATCTCGAATAATCGTAGGCAAATAATTATCCCATTTTACTTCTAAAATAATAGTATTTGGATTGCCTATCGGAATCATCACACAATTTGGATTTAAAAAATCCCCACATTGAAACCCCATTCGAATATTATAATCCAAGGTAACTCGCACATTTCCAGCTTCATAAATAAATGGTTCTCTTTCATAATCCACAATCACTTTTGGCTGTAAACCTTGTGAAAGTATTTTACTATACAATTCCAAAAGCAAAAGTCTGTCATTACATTGTTGTATCCAGTCATATTTTCCATTTGCAATAAGATTTGCTTCTTCTTTTGAAAGCTCTACCATTTGTTTATTTCCCAAACCGGCATATTTACTCTTTTTCTCTAAATGAATTTGTGAAATATTATCATTATAAAAGCGTATTCGAAACTTTTCTCTTTGGCTTACACCATCTAATTTTTCACGCAATGCCTTATCTGCCAAATTATCAAAATACAAACTTCTAATTTTATACTTGCCATCTTTCGCATACAAATCACGCTTCATAACAACACCTAAACGCTGTCTAAGAATCAACATATCCTAATAACTTATTTCATGTTTTACTTCATGTCGCATCTGCATCTTCTCACCTCCCATCTGAAATTTTCCTAATTTTATCAATTTTTGCTGAAATGATACTGAAAAAAACAGGATTCTGGAAAAGTTCACCAAAAATACACAATCTTCTTTTAAATTCTTTTATAACACTTAATTACAATTTTTGGAGATTTTAAATGAAAATATTAGTAATTGAAGAAAATATTCTACTTGCAAATTCGATAAAAAACTTACTCGAATCCAATGGATTTTATACAGACCTCATCTATGACGGAACAGAAGGACAAGAATATGCATTACTTGGAATTTATGATTTACTCATTATAAATGCGATTCTTCCATCTATCAATGGTTATCAATTAATACAAAATATTCGCTCACAAAATATAACAATCCCTATTTTAATGATAAAATCAAACGCTTCTATTGATGATAAAATCAAGGGACTTACAATTGGAGCCGATTACTATTTAACAGAACCATTTGACAAAAGAGAATTTTTAGCTTGTATTCATGCTTTACTTCGAAGATACGGCTCACAAGCCAAAGAATTATGCTTTGGGAATACATCTTTAAATTTAGACAAAGGAATGTTAATTTGTAATACAAAAAATATTCGACTTTCAGCAAAAGAATTTGAAATTATTCGCTTATTATTTCAAACACCCGAAAAAAACTTATCTAAAGAATTTATTCTCACTTATGTATGGGGATACGATTCAAACGCAGTAGAAAATCATGTAGAAGTATATATTGGATTTCTTCGAAAAAAATTAGCAACGATTGATTCTAATATTCGCATTATTGCAATTCGAAAACTCGGATATCACTTAGAACTATTTACAAAAGAAAATAAATTATAAAATATATTGTGCCATAAAAACATTTTTATAATAATAATGCATTGTGTGCTTATTTCAACTCATTCAATTATTTTACACATAAAAAAATGGAAACCCTTAATTTATAAGGATTTCCATATCTCTAACTAATGAAGCATCGGGGATTCGAACCCCGGACAACTTGATTAAAAGTCAAGTGCTCTACCGACTGAGCTAATGCTCCATATTTGAAAAAGCTGGGCTAGCTGGATTTGAACCAGCGAATGCAGGAATCAAAATCCTGTGCCTTACCGCTTGGCGATAGCCCAACATCAATTTGTTGGCATCTAGCACAACAGGGTGGATAATGGGATTCGAACCCATGGACTGCGAGTATTTGGTGACGATTTGATCAGTGCATCCTACCAGACAACAGAAAGTAAAATTGATATTGGGATTGCAGCTAAATTCAATAAAGCAGGTGTATTCCAAGCAAA
>JAFWXB010000404.1 GCA_017523185.1 Lachnospiraceae bacterium
GATATGAAGTATGGCAATTTTTAAAGGTGCAGGTGTTGCAATTGTTACACCGATGAAAGAAAATGAAGATGTAAACTATGAAAAGTTAGAGGAAATTATTAATTATCAAATTGACAATGGAACAGATGCTATTATTATTACCGGAACAACAGGAGAAGCTTCTACACTTTCTATGGAAGAACATATGGATGTTATTAAAGCTGCTGTTGATTTTACAAAACATCGTATTCCTGTTGTTGCAGGAACCGGTTCTAATTGTACAAAAACAGCAATTCAACTATCACAGGAAGCAGAACAAGCTGGTGCAGATGGCTTGTTGGTAGTAACTCCATATTATAATAAAGCAACACAGACAGGACTTATTAAACATTATTCGCAAATTGCACAAGGTACAAAACTTCCAATTATTATGTATAATGTACCAGGAAGAACAGGTTGTAATTTACTTCCAGAGACGGTAGCTACTTTATATAAAATGGAAGAAAATATTGTAGGCTTAAAAGAAGCAACAGGAAATATGGCACAGGCTTCCAAAACTCTGTATTTAACAGATGGAAAGTTAGATATGTATTCCGGGGAAGATGGACTTGTTTTACCACTTATGTCAATTGGAGCAATTGGGGTTATTTCTGTATGGAGTAATGTAGCACCAAAACAAGTACATGACCTTTGTGATAGCTTTTTTAAAGGTGATTTGGAAACAGCTCGTAAATTACAGAAAGAAGCATTACCATTAGTAGATGCGTTATTTTCAGAAGTAAATCCAATTCCGGTAAAAGCTGCAATGAATTTAATGGGTATGGAAGTTGGTTCATTACGTGCTCCACTTTGTGAAATGGGTGATGAAAATAAAGCAAAATTAATTCAGGTAATGAAAGAATATGGTTTAAAATTAGTATAATATAAAATAATGTATGTTAGATAAATAAGAAAAATACAATAATTATGAAGAATTTTCTAATGATGATATATTTTTTATAAAATAATTGCAGTTATAGAATTTGAATTAAAATAATAAATATGAGTTTTATAGATAAGAAAAAATATAGTAGTTATAAAAATTTTTCTAATGATAATATATTTTTTATAAAATAATTGTAGTTATAAAAGTAAAATTAAGAGAATATTGCTTTCACAAATGAGAAAAATAAATAAAAAGCATATGTTTTTTATAAAAATACAATCATAATAAAGTATAAGAGATTAGAAGTGTATACAAGAAAGAGGAAATAAAATGACAAAAGTAATTATGCATGGCTGTAATGGAAAAATGGGACAATGTATTACAGGAATTTGTAAAGATGATGTAAGTATTGAAATTGTAGCCGGAATTGATGTATATGATGGGATTAAAAATGCGTATCCTGTGTTTTCTTCTATTACAGAATGTGATGTACAAGCAGATGTGGTGATTGATTTTTCAAATGTAAATGCAGTTGATGAATTGTTAAAATATTGTGAAGAAAAAGAACTTCCTGTTGTATTATGTACAACCGGTTTATCAGAAGAACAACTTGCAAAAGTAGAAGTATTAAGTGAAAAAGTAGCTGTTTTAAAATCTGCAAATATGTCTTTAGGCGTAAATACGTTAATAGAACTTTTGAAGAAAGCTGCTCTTGTATTTGCACCGGCAGGTTTTGATATGGAAATTGTGGAGAAACAT
Source organism: Lachnospiraceae bacterium (assembly GCA_017523185.1). The sequence continues at coordinate 1,664 of JAFWXB010000404.1, forward strand.
CATAATTTAAAAGTAGATGCTCCAAGTGGTACAGCTCTTGCACTTGCAGATTCTATGAATGAAGCATTGAATAATGATTATCATTATAAATATGACCGTAGTCAAGAACGTGCAAAACGTGATAAATATGAAATTGGTATTTCTGCTGTGCGTGGTGGAAATATTGTTGGAGAACATGAAGTTATTTTTGCCGGACAAGATGAAGTGATTACTTTTAAGCATACTGCATATTCAAAAGCAGTATTTGCAAAAGGGGCAGTAGAAGCTGCAAAGTTCCTTGCAGGAAAAACAGCAGGCAAATACGATATGGCAAATGTAATTGCTGAAAAATAAGCATAAGTAAATAATATGAATTTGAAAAGAAATAACTGCACAAAAATTATGTTTTGTTTTAAGAATTATAAATGAGTATATTGTATAAGTTTGTCTATGATAGAAAGACAGATTTTAAATTATAATGAGAAATGTGTTTGTATAACAAACAAATAAACAATGTTTTTGTGCAATTTTTCGTGTTTTATCAATTATAGAATTGTAGTTAATTCAATTATAATTAAGAAGAATGTGGTGAATAGTGTAAGAGGTTCTATTTTCCATGTTCTTTTTATTTTAATAATAGTTTATAATTAACATCACTTTACAATTTTTGAAAAAACAATGTTATATTACATGATTTTCATTTTATTTAAGTAATCGTTTTGTATAAATTAAACAAAAATCAGCATCAAATTTTATATAAAATATCTAATAAATATTTTATATAATAAAAAGTTGTAAAGTACTGATAATATAAAATATGTATTGGATATTTTTAATAAATTTATATGAATCATATTAAAAATAAGTAAGTAATGAAAGGAATAAACAATGATATATATTGGAAATCATTTGACATCTTCTAAAGGATTTGAAGCAATGGGAAAAATGGCAATAGGGTTACATGC
>JAFWXB010000405.1 GCA_017523185.1 Lachnospiraceae bacterium
TATGGTAAAATGTTCTTACGAACAAAAACCATTCCGTCGTGAAGTTATGCGTACATATGGTGCATCTGTAACACCTTCTCCATCTATGGAAACAGAAGTTGGAAAGAAAATTTTAGCAGAACACCCTGGAACAACAGGAAGTCTTGGTTGTGCAATCTCTGAAGCAGTAGAAAAAGCTGTTAATACAGAAGGATATCGTTATGTGCTCGGTAGTGTATTAAATCAAGTATTATTACATCAATCTGTTATTGGCTTAGAAACAAAAGCAGCACTCGATAAATATGGCATCAAACCGGATATTATTATTGGTTGTGCCGGAGGTGGTTCAAACCTCGGTGGACTTATCTCTCCATTTATGGGTGAAAAAATTCGTGGCGAAGCAGATTATCGTTTTATTGCTGTTGAACCGGCTTCTTGCCCAAGTTTTACTCGTGGTGTATATGCATATGACTATTGCGATACAGGAATGGTTTGTCCACTTTCCAAAATGTACACATTAGGTAGTGGCTTTATTCCATCTTCCAGTCATTCCGGTGGACTTCGTTACCATGGTATGAACTCTACACTTTCTCAACTTTACGCAGATGGACTTATGGAAGCAGTTTCCGTATCACAAACAAGCGTATTTGCAGCAGCAGAACAATTTGCAAGAGTAGAAGGTACACTTCCTGCACCTGAAAGTTCTCATGCAATTCGTATTGCAATTGATGAAGCACTTCGTTGCAAAGAAACAGGCGAAGAAAAAACAATTCTTTTTGGTCTTACAGGTACCGGATATTTTGATATGTTTGCTTATGAAAAATTCCATGATGGACTTATGGAAGATTACATACCAACTGATGCTGAATTACAAATAGCATTACAAAAACTTCCAAAAATGTAATATACTTTTATTATTTATATCAAACAAATATCACAATTACTTTTCGTAAAAAGGGCGTATCATTCCATAACTAACTTTTCGTTATGGAATGATACCTCCTTTCCATCTTTTTATATAAAAAAGCTATTGCACCACAAATGATAACACATTTGTTTTGCAATAGCCCACTTTTCATATTTAAAAACATATTATTTATGTAAATTTAGATTCATTTCTACTAAAAATCTTCTATTTTGTACTTCATTATAATTTACTTTATGTAAAATTTCTTCTATTTTTTGTGACTCATTCAAATTCCACTTAAAATTTATATCCTCTGCTGTCTCTAAACCTTCTGCCAAGATTGTTGTATATGCTGTCTTAAACAATTGTGAAATTTGTTTACTTTCATAATCTTCTTTCCAATTGTTATATACAATCAGTTTTTCCAATAAAACTTTCTTTATTTTTCCTACATTATAGTAATAAATTGCTCCAAATTTACGATATCTGTCATAAATAAATTCACAATCATACTCAAATTTGCCTTCAATCTCATATTTTGGAACATATTCAAGTTCATATTCCCCATTCATATTACAATATTTTAAAACAACATCTTCTTTTCCCATTAAACCACAGATAATTGGTATTTTAAAATTACTTACACGTTCCCAAGTCTGACGTACTTCTGCAAATAAATAATCATCACTTAATGTTTCTCCCAACTCGCCTTCGTATTCTGTTGGATGTGTATATAAAAAAAATACAAATTTTATTTGCCATAGCAATTGGTTTCATACATCTGATAAGATAATCTTTATCAATCTCTAAATCCAAAAAACCTTTTATTGCTTTTATTATCTCTGATACATCAAAAAATGCCTCTACTGCCATTCCCTCTGCATCATAATCACCAATTAATATATACGCTTTCTTTTGATTTTTCATATCCTTTCGAATTTTATACAATGCATTAATCGTATCTTTTAACCTATACATTTTATTCTCTCCATCGTTTTATAAGTTTTTCTTACAAAATACATCTAATTTATCAGTTACAATTAGTATAATAATCTTGTTTCTTGTCAAATACAAGGGACAGAGTTGTCAAATTCCATTTTTTGACAACTCTGTCCCTTGAACTTTCATTTTTTGTAAGATATAATGCATGAGGCTGAGGGAGATAAGGCAAAACAAAAACCAAATCTCAATTAGTTCATTCAATAGCAAACAAACAATATTATATAAACAGAAAACAGAACAAAAAAGGAGAATTTTATTATGAAAAAAATGTTAGCAAAATCACTTATCGTATTATCTTTATTATTCACAGTTGTTGTAGCAGGAAATAACACAGAAGCAGTTGTTGTAGCACAGGAAACAGGTGCAGAAGCTGAACCAGCACATGACCTTCAACTTCCAGATTATGAAGAATTAAGTCTTTAATTGCTATAAACTTAGTTTTTTATAAAAATAATACATAAATTAAAAAATTTTTAAATATTCTTTTTTACTTATAATTTATATCGATTATCA
>JAFWXB010000406.1 GCA_017523185.1 Lachnospiraceae bacterium
GGCCTGTTGTTTTTCTATGTGCGTTTACATTCGCAGGGTTTTCAAATTGTTCCGGAATAAAACTGTTTGGAATTGTTTTGTGTAATTCTTCTGCTTTTGCAATTGCACCTTTCATACCAAGTTTACCATCGGACAATACGATTTCTGCACCATATGCTTTCATAATATTTCTACGTTCTACGCTCATAGTATCCGGTAACACAATAATTGTTTTATAGCCTTTGATTGCTGCCATAGATGCTAAACCAATTCCTGTATTTCCTGAAGTTGGTTCTATAATTGTTGCTCCTTGTTGTAAAAGTCCATCACGTTCTGCCTGTTCTATCATTTCTTTGGCTACACGGTCTTTTGCTGAACCTGCCGGATTCAAATATTCCAATTTTGCTAAAAGTCGTGCTTTTAAACCTAATTTTTTTTCTATATTTATAAGTTCTACCAAAGGTGTATTTCCTACTAAATCAGAAATACCTTGATATACTTTTTTATGTGCCATATAACTATCCTTCTTTCTTATCTCTTTTTCAATATATAACTATAATTGAGCAAATATTAAAAACTGCACAAAAATATTTCAAATTTGTTTATTATAGAAAAACATTTACCCTTATTATTTGAAATATGTCTTTGTATTACGGACAAATTTGTGCAATATGTTATATTTTATTACACTCTTTATTTTTTTCTGATAATTGTGCCACCACATAACACATAATCATCTTGATAAAAAACAGCTGCCTGTCCCGGTGTAATTGCTCGTTGTGGTTCATCAAATGTACATTTTACTATATTATTTTCTAATAATTGTAATGTACATGGAGAACCTTTATGAGAATAACGCACTTTTCCAATTGCTTTTCGTTCTTCTGTTAAGTTTGGAATTGCCATATAATTCATATTTTTAATATAACACACATTTTCAAACAGTTGTTCTGATTTACAGATTACAACTTCATTTGTTTCCGGTCGCAATTCTTTTACAAAAAGTGGTGTTTCTGCTGTAAGACCAAGTCCTTTTCGCTGACCTACTGTATAATGTACAATTCCTTTATGTGTACCCAAAATTGTTCCTGTTTCATCTACAAAATTTCCTGTTTGTGATTTTTTACCTGTTTCTCGTTCAATAAAACTTGCATAATCGTTATCCGGAATAAAACAAATATCCTGACTATCTTGTTTTCCTGCTACCGGTAAATGGATTTTTTCTGCTATTTGACGAATTTCGTCTTTCGTATATGCACCTACCGGCATTAATGTTTTGGAAAGTTGTTCTTGTGTCAAATTATAAAGTGCATATGTTTGGTCTTTTTGTGCTGTTACTGAATTTTGAATTGTATATCTTCCATTTTCTAATTGTTTAATTCTTGCATAATGACCTGTTGCAATATAATCAGCACCAATTTCCATTGCTCGCTTTAATAAAGATTCCCATTTTACATGGCGATTACAAGCATTACAGGGATTTGGTGTTTCGCCTTTTTGATAGGATTCTATAAAATAATCAATAACTGACTTTTGAAAATCTTCACGAAAATTCATTACATAATATGGAATATCTAAAATTTGTGCTACTCGTCTTGCATCATCTACAGCAGAAAGACCACAACAACCACCTTCTTCTTCCTGTGTAAAAATATCCTGTTCCTGCCAAATTTGCATGGTAACACCAATCACGTCATATCCTTGCTCTTTTAATAAATATGCTGCTACAGAAGAATCAACGCCACCTGATAAACCAACTACTACCTTTTTTTTCATTAATATTCTTCTTCCTCTGCTTCTTCATGCTCACTAATATCAGTTACAGGTTTTTCTAACCCTTCAATTACAATACCATTCTTTTCTGCATAATCCCAAAGTGCTGCATGAATTGCTTCTTCTGCTAAAAGGGAACAATGTACTTTTACCGGTGGAAGGCCGTCTAAAGCATCCATAACAGCTTTATTTGTTACTTTTAATGCTTCTTCTACTGTTTTTCCTACTACGAGCTCCGTTGCCATAGAACTGGTTGCAACTGCTGCCCCACAACCAAATGTTTTGAATTTTGCTTCACGAATAATTTGATTTTCATCAATATCCAAATAAATACGCATAATATCTCCACATTTTGCATTACCAACTGTTCCTACACCACTTGCATTTTCAATTTCTCCCACATTTCTCGGATTATTAAAATGGTCCATTACTTTTTCACTATACATATACATTTCTCCTGTTTTCTATATTATTCTTTATCGGTCAAATCATCTCTTTGATGAAAAGATTCTATCTGCAATTATAATTATTTTTATGATTTATAAATATCCTATTCGTTGTATATAAATGTTTTAGTGTCAAACACCAAACATATATTTGTATTTAAGTCATAAAATTACTTACCCGAACGCTTTACAAAATCTTCATATAATGGTGACATACTGCGTAATCTTGCAATAATTTCTGTTAATTTTTCTACGGTATAATCAATTTCTTCTTTTGTTGTTTTATCAGATAAGGTTAATCTTAACGAACCATGTGCAATTTCATGTGGTAAACCGATTGCTAAAAGTACATGAGATGGGTCTAAAGAACCTGACGTACACGCAGAACCACTACTTCCACAAATACCTGCTTGGTCTAATAAAATTAACATTCCTTCGCCTTCAATAAAACGGAAACAGAAATTCGCATTGTTTGGAAGTCTGTTTGTTTTATGTCCGTTTAATCTTGCATATGGAATTTTTTCTAACACTTGTGCAATTAAATAATCACGCAATTCGGAAATTTGTTTTGCCTGTACTTCCATATTTTTAGAAGCAAGTTCTACTGCTTTTCCCATACCTACAATACCCGAAACATTATGTGTACCTGCACGACGACGGCGTTCTTGTGCACCACCATGTATATATGATAAAATCTTTACCCCTTTTCGAATATACATAACGCCAATACCTTTTGGTCCATGAATTTTATGACCACTTGCACTTAACATATCAATATGCATTTCATCTACATTTAATGGAATATGTGCAAATGCTTGAACAGCATCTGTATGAAATAACACACCATGTGCTTTTGCAATTTCTCCAATTTCTTTTAATGGTTGAATTGTTCCAATCTCATTATTTGCTGCCATAATGGAAATTAAAATGGTATCCGGTCGAATTGCTGATTTTAATTCTTCTAATTTTACAACACCATCTTCATCTACATTCAAATATGTCACTTCAAATCCCTGTTTTTCTAACCACTCGCAAGTGTGAAGTACAGCATGATGTTCTATCTTTGTTGTAATAATATGTTTTCCTTTTTTCTGATAAGCTTCAGCAGTTGCTTTAATTGCCCAGTTATCTGATTCACTTCCACCACCTGTAAAATAAATTTCTTCTTGTTTTGCTCCAATTAAATTTGCAACATTTAAACGAGCTTCATCTACTGCTTTTTTTGCAGTTTGCGAAAAACTGTAAAATGCAGATGGATTTCCATAATGTTCTGTAAAAAATGGCAACATTGCATCTAAAACTTCCGGATACACTTGTGTTGTTGCTGCATTATCTAAATAAATTAATTGTTTCATACACCCTCTGACTCCTATTCTTTTATTTCATTTCTATTTCTTTATTACAAAGATTTTTCTGCCAATCTATAAGGTCTTGTAATGTTGTATTATCCACAACTTCACTAACTGCATTATTTATTTTTTCCCATAATAAAACAGATACACACATTTGTTTGCGTTCGCAAAAATTATTATCTTCTTCTACGCAGGATACGGGTGCAATACTTCCTTCTGTCAAACGTAAAATACTTCCAATCGTATATTCTTTGGGAGCTTTTTTTAATAAGTATCCACCTTGGGCACCACGTATACTCTTTACAAAACCGGCTTTATTTAAAATTCCTGCAATCTGTTCCAAATATTTTTCTGAAATATGTTGTCGATTTGCAATATCCTTCATTCGAACCGGTATATTTGTATTATGTTCTGCTAAATCTAACATAAAACGCAAGGCATATCTGCCTCTTGTAGATATTTTCATACTTTCACCTTTATTCTCCTAAATTCCTACTGTTTTACTATACTTTTATTTTAACCAAATGTCAAGTAAATTATAACTTGTATCTAATGTAGCCATGCCATAAAAAAAGAGCTAATGTAACTACTTACATTAACTCTCTTATTCTTTGCATTTTTCTTTTGGACTACTCTTTTATTCATCTATTTCTTCTTGTTCTTGTAACTTTTTATATTTCTTTCTTCTTGCTTCTAAGAAAATATCACTATATTTTGTCATATGTAACCCACGACGTGTAATAAATAAAAGTATAACACTAATTACAGATAAGAAAATATCCATAGCCGTATTACCTTCAATAATCATATGACGTGATACTAAGAATATCAACACTTCAATAACATTGTCTGAACTTGGTTTACAAAGCATTTTCATAAACTCAAGACCTACAACAAGGTTAAATACATCTTCTAAAAAGTGTAAAAATTGTGTTGTTTCTGTTGTTTCTTTAAATAATAATGCAATCCCCGGAATATATGAAACTAAAGCAATAATTAACCCAATTCCCACTAAAACTGCAATAAAAAATTCAAAAACATCACAAATTTTCAGCAAAATTTTACTTAACTTTTCCCCCATATTAAGCCCTCTGCTTTCTTTTGTATTTTATGTTTCTTGTTAAATATTGTAATTTACTTTTTAATACTCATAATTTTTAAAATAAACAAAGACTTTTCATCAATAATACATTATTTATATACCATTTATCTTACTTTATTTTATAAAATCTGATTATTAATTTGTAACTATATTATAAATGATACTTGTTAAAATTATCAATCACTTGTATCAAACTCGTTAAAATTATGCTAAAAGACAAAAAAAATCCGAGCATCTCGCTTCGAAAGATGACAACAAACGTTACCTCCACAGTTAGCTCCTTCCAGGCTACCTCGCGGCACATGAGATTATCCACTTAGGGCTGCTGTATTCCTACCCTGACCCGGTTCATGGAGTCCCATTGCGCAAGACCCGGTTGTTCATCACCACTTATGGAGGGCAGACTTCACCCCCATAATCCTCTACGAAATATCACCCCAACATAAAGCGGATTGTTGGTACAGGGAACCGCTATCTCCCCAGCTGCTCGGATAACTAAGTATAATCTAAACCATATCAATTGTCAAGTGTTTCCTAAATTCTTTTTTGATTTCTTTTTTTCACGCAATTGTCGAAAAAACTCTGAAAGCATCAAAGAACATTCTTCACCTAATATTCCTGTTTCCATTTCTACTTGATGATTAAACTGTTTCATCTGTAATAGATTTAATACAGAACCTGCACAACCTGCTTTTGGATTCATGGAACCAATTACAACTCTTTTTAAACGTGATTGTACAATTGCCCCTGCACACATCTGACAAGGCTCTAATGTAACATACATGGTACAATCCTCTAATCTCCAATCACCTGTTTTTTTACTTGCCTTTTTAATTGCTAAAAGTTCTGCATGTGCAAGTGTGTTTTTATCCGTATTTCTTCGATTATAACCTCTTGCAATAATTTTATCGTTTTGAACAATTACACATCCAATAGGTACTTCTTCTAAAGCATACGCTTTTTTTGCCTGATTAATTGCAACTTTCATATATTTTTCATCTTGTGTCATAGCTTTTTTTCTCCGATATATATTTTATATTATTTTTTATTGTAACATAAACCCAATACAATTAATACATATGAAAATCTAAAATATTGTGTTACTTTATCTATCATATTATGACAATATTCGACGATTTTTGCAATTTTTAATGTTATACTTTTTATATGATATACACATATAGCATTATGATAAAAAATTATACTTATCGAATTTATATTATTTTACTCAATTTTGAGAAAGAAGGCAATTATGTTATTTCAATACCAAACAAGTCGTTTAGTTTTAAAAATCTTATCCCCACAATATGCTCAAGAAGTATTAACCTTTCAAGAAAACGATAAAGATTTATTTGAACAATATGAAATCGACCGTTATCCTGATTTTTATACGCTGGAACATCAGGAAAAAATTTTACAATGCGAATATAAATTAGCACTTAAATTATCAACTGTACGTTTTTATGTTTTTTTGAAAGACAACCCTCAAACATTAATTGGTACTGTATGTTTGTATGATATTTCTAACAGTTATTCCCGTTGTGAAATCGGCTATAAATTTGCAAGCAACTATCATCATCAAGGGTATGCATACGAAACATTAGAAAAAGCCATTGATATTGCATTTCGTGACTTACATCTTCATCGCATTTGTGCAAGAGTACAAGAAACAAATATTGCATCTATTCATCTCCTTGAAAATTTAGGTTTTGAAAAAGAAGGCGTATGTCGACACCATTTAAAAATTCAAGGAGTTTGGACAGACCATTTGCAATATAGCTTACTTTCTATTGAATAATCTTTCACTTGAATCGTATTTTATTGCATAAAAGTTTATTTTTCAATTTAATTATTACACTCTTAAAATGTTTTTCTTCATATTATTATATATCTAATAAAGTAAACCAACAGCCAAATGTTCCACTTCTTGGCTCTGGTTTTCTTTCTTCTATATATATTTGTTCCTGTTCAAACATTTCATCTGTTAATTGTTCAAAAATTGGAAATCCAAACAACATTGCCATTACTTTTTCCGGTCGCTCAAATACTCCTGGTACACCTAAATAATATTTTTCTTTTTCTGTATCGGAATATAGTTCTTTCTTTATTACAAGATAACGATAATTAAAAAATCCATGTAATAAAAAGCTATTATTACATAAATACCAATTAGAACTTGGAAATGTTCTAATTTCATTTAATTCTATTTTCCGAAACGATTGTTTTACAGAAAATTGTTGATTTTTCGCTTTTAATTGTGGCATATTGCAAAATGTTTGTACTTGTTCTGATGAATAAGATTCTGATATTGGTATGATAGAATTTTTATCTGTATGTTGTTTTTGATATATTTCTTGGATTTTATTAGTTTCTGTATTGTTGTTTTCTCTATCTGCTTCTTCTATTTTATTTGCTTCTGTACTTGTGTTTTCTTGATATGCTTTTTCTATTTTATTTACTTCTATGCCTGTATTTTTTTCATATGCTTCTTCTATTTTATTTATTTCTATATTGGCTTTTTCTCTGTCTGCTTCTTGGATTTTATTTATTTGCACATCGACTTTTTCTGTATATGTTTCTTTGGTTTTATTTGTTTCTGTATGTAACATTTCTTCACATACTTTTTGATTTGTTTTTGCATTTTCAATTATTTTTTCTTTATGGAAAGATTCTTCTTTATGATTCAAATGATTCTGTACATTTATCGTAGTTTGTTCTGTTTTTTGTTGTTCTTTGGGTGAAAAAATACGAAAATGTTGATTTGTTACTTCTTCATATTCTTCATCTTGCCAATTACTTAAAAAATATCCATCTGTTCCAAAAGAAATTGCAATTCCTATAATATCATCAAATCCTGCACTACTCTCTGCTATATTCATTATTGGAAATCGTAATCTACTTTCACTTTGTCCGTTTATAATTTTTACTTCACCAATATTTATTCCAAAGATTCCTTGTTTATTTATTAATAGATATACATCTCCTTTTTCTGAAGAACAATTAAGATTACGCATGCGAATGTCCATTTGCACCTCATTACTACGCAAATCTACTCGTATGAAACCTACATTTTTACTTTTTTCTCCCTGATTGTATTCATATAAATATGTAACAAAACGCTTCATAGTTTATGACTCCTATTGTATTGTTATTATTTTATGCTATTTCTTTTTAAAAATGTATATTGTTTTATAAGAGACTATCAGATAAAAACTTTTTTATTTTTATAAAAAAAGTATTGACAAATTTGTACTTATACAGTATATTTATATCAGTAACAGTTCCTATTATTATTTTAAGGAGGAAAGCATATGATAAAGCATAGTCGTCAAAGAGAAGCAATACAATGTAATCTTTCACAACGATACGACCATCCAACTGCTGAAACCATTTATATGGATATAAAAAAAGAATTCCCAAATATTAGTTTAGGAACAGTTTACCGAAATCTTACTCTTTTATCTGATTTAGGTAAGATTCAAAAAATTTCAACCGGTGTTGGTCCGGACCGATTCGATGGGAATCCAAAACCACACACACATTTTCAATGTCGAAATTGCAATTGTGTTTTGGATATTCAATTAGAAAATACGGATTCATTAAATACCAACGCAGCAAAAAATTTCTCCGGTATTATAGAGGAGAGTTATATACAATTTTTTGGACTTTGTGAAAATTGTATATAAAATATACAGAATATACAAAATAAGAATTAGAGCATTTATTTATTTTTAAGGAGGACATTATTATGGCAAAATATGTTTGTACAGTATGTGGTTACGTTCATGAAGGAGATAGTGCACCGGAACAATGCCCGGTATGTAAAGTAGGAGCAGATAAATTTGTAGAACAAGCTGGTGAAAAAGTTTGGGCATCTGAACATGTAGTTGGTGTTGCAAAAGGTGTTAGCGAAGATATCATTGCTGATTTAAGAGCAAATTTCGAAGGTGAATGTTCTGAAGTAGGTATGTATCTTGCAATGGCTCGTGTAGCTCATCGTGAAGGATATCCTGAAATCGGTTTATACTATGAAAAAGCAGCGTGGGAAGAAGCAGAACATGCAGCTAAATTCGCAGAATTACTTGGTGAAGTTGTAACAGATTCTACAAAGAAAAACTTAGAAATGAGAGTTGATGCAGAACATGGTGCAACAGAAGGAAAAACACATCTTGCAAAACGTGCAAAAGAACAGAACTTAGACGCTATCCATGATACAGTACACGAAATGGCTAGAGATGAAGCTAGACATGGAAAAGCATTTGAAGGTTTATTAAAGAGATATTTTGGTTCAAATGATAAAAATTGCTTAGTAAAATAAGATTTAATATATTGGTTTAATTTAACCTCCATCTTTTATATAACAGTTAAAACAATAAAAACTGTTTACTAAAAGATGGAGGATTTTTTACTTTATTAACTCATAATTTAAAAATAATGAAATTTTATCTATATTAGATAAAATTTTTATAAACAATAAAAATCAATCAACTATATTCCTAAATATTATAAGTTCAGTAATAGCAAATATTCTTTATTTTTTTATGCAATCTGCTTAAAAATACTTGTGTTTATTATAGTTATATATTAAAATATAATAAATTTAATCAAATCCATTTAAAAAAAATGATTTGATTATAAGCAACTTGCTACTATCTATATTAAAAATTCAATTTGGAGGTAAACTTTAATGCGTGAATGTAAAATCTTGCATATCCATGATGCAAATCCTATTTCTATGAGAAATGAAAACAAACATCTTCTGGAATATTATCCTTGGGCTGAAAAAACTATCAACGATTTATTAGACCAAGATTATGAAGTAAAACAAATAATTCCTCAATTTGTACCAGATGTTCCTGAAGAAGGTGGCTTTATTGTTTACCTTGAAAGAGAAGTTAAATAATTTTCAAATATATCAAACAGGATACATATATGGCTTAAAAAAACTGTAAATCTTTAATTTTTAAAGTAACATAAAGAGGCTATCATAATAAACAAACTATACTTCTATATGAATAGATTATATCTTGTATAAAATTTGTTTTATATCATAGCCTCTTTATTCTTCTCACGTTTTACAGTTATATCTTCACTTACTAATTCTTACATAAACTATTTCCAATACTTTTCATTTCATTAGAAATAGAAACTTATTTTTTCTGCTCACATAATACAATTTCCGGCATCAATGGACAACCACCCATACATAATTCCTTTTTCTCACAAGTTGGACAGGCATTTCTCATGTGATTTCGAAATTCTTCAAACTGTTCACTATTCCATGCTTTTTCAATTGTCATATCTCTTATACTTACAGAATAGTTTTCTTGTTGGTCGATTTGTTTTGAAGCTAAAGATACTGCATATTTTTTTTGTTGGTCAAAACTACATGGAAGCATTGTCATATCTGCGTCAATATAACAACTGTATCTTGCTCCTTCACATGTATCTAACGATTCCGGCATGACATTTTTACAAAATTGAATTGCTCCCGGAACATGACAACTATCCATACCTACTTTAAATGGGTGTGGTTTATCAGCTTCTGCAAATAGTTGTTTTACTCTTTCATCTGATACAGATAACATATTTTCTGCTGTTCCTAATCCTGCTGGCTTATGAAGTAATAAAATAACTGCGTTAATCCCTTTTGGAAAATCGTTTTTTGCAAAGCGTTCTAATGCCTCATCAATCGTATTATTTCCAACGACATAATGAATATTTGTTTTTACGCCTGCATCTAAAAGCATTTGTATTGCTTTTAATGTATATTCACTTCGATACCAACTAACTGCAACTGCTCCACAATACTCTTTACAGAGTTTTGCAATTTCAGGTGTCATTCCATAACCTGAAGTTGTAAAATTCGGTACTAAATTGTTTTTTCGGCAGATTTTTAAAATTGTTTCAAAATGTTCGTGTTGGTCAGGGTCTCCTCTGCCTCCAAGTGCTAATTGATTACATCTCCCTTTGCATTGATGTGCAATCCATGCAAAATCTGATACTTTCATATTTGGTTTTTCAATTGTTAATCCACTTTGATAACAGCCAATGCCTGCTTTTACACATAATCCTGTTTTTCCATGAATACAATGTCCCATAATACCTACATCTATCAGATGTGGAAAAGACGCCATAAATGGGTCTTTTCCTGTATCATTTCCATTTTTATCCAAAACTCCTGTTCGAATATATGCACCTGTTTCTGTATCAAACGCAGATATAAAACGATATTTTTTGTCTATAATTCGATATTTCATATTTTTCCAGTCTACATTATGTATAATCTTCAGTTTATTCTTAATAATTTAAAATATTGCACAAAGTTATCTATGGCATAAAAACACACTTCTAATTATAATAAAAAATTTTATACAGCAGACAAATAAACAATATTTTTGTGCAACTTATTATATTTTATCAATTCTCATACTCAAACGACATACGAATCATTCCATTTTTTTCTAATGTCTGACTTACACGACA
>JAFWXB010000407.1 GCA_017523185.1 Lachnospiraceae bacterium
GGTTAAAAGAACGGATTTAATGTTTTTATCTGTTTTTTCAATTGCATATCTAATAGAATCTATGGCTATTGATTGTAACAAGCCAAAATAACTACCTGAATAATATAGTGTGAATAAACAAAATGGTATTTCTGATATGTGTATGTTTAAATCATCAATTCCATTTATTACAATTCCATTTATGGAAAATGGTCTTTTAAGATTGAAAATTTTAGGTAGCGTATCATCAAAATCAGTAAGTTTATGACTAGTTTCTTGTATAAGTTTTTTTTCTATATCTAATTCACTTTGAAATATTTTAAAAAGCTGGTTTTGGTTGTGGCTAATATTATTCTTAAAATCTTCTATATTAAATAATGTTTTATCAAATCCATTTAATATAGCATTTGCAATATGATAGGAATATATTTCGGTATCGTTTGTTACGACTTTGAATCCTTGATTTTTATAAAATTGTGCAACACAACCAGTTCCCGAAAAGATATCTAATATAATTTTATTGGTATCTATTAAATCTTTCGAATTATTATATATAAAATCAATAAGTCGACGTTTGCTACCAGGATAGTTTAAAATTGCAGTATGTTCCATTTAAGTACCTCATATTGTTAATTTTTGGAATCTAAATCATTATTTGTATCAGGTATAAAGACAAGAATATCATTAGGTGTACATTCAAGTGCATTGCATATACTCTCAACCTTATTTAATGCAATATATTGACCTGTTTTAATTTTACTAATAATATTGGCAGAAATATTTGCTTTTTTCATTAATTGAGAATAAGAAATATTTCGTTCAATAAGTATATGTTGTAGTTTTTTATAATTAACTGACATAACATAATATCCTCCTTAGTAATTAAAAAATATCATATAAATATGAAAAAATCAATAGAAATATGAAAAAATAATAATATCAATTAATTATATACTTGTTTCAAATTTCAATAGATTTATTTTTAATTTTGTGTAATATTTTTAAATACTAAAATTTTATTAGTTAGTATTATTATGCTATTATGGATTGTAATAAAAAATGATTATTTGATGATAACAAAATAATGAAATCAAATTTTGAATATATATTTGATTTTCATAGAATACTTATATATTTTTTCATACATTTGCCTTTATTTTATTTATAGGATTCAGTAAAATAAATATTTAAGATATATGAAATAGCATTTATATTTAATAGAATTTGCAAATGTCAACTCCTCATCACATAAAGGAAATAATTTGTAAAAGCCTATGGTTGATTAAGTTAAGTTCTTTGAGAATGACCTTATACAACAAGGAATGTTAGTTTGATAGTAACTAAGAAAGTAGAAAAGAGGAATAGTATGAGCTTAGCAGATAAGATTTTTGTCGATATGTGTAAGGATATTATAGAAAATGGTACAAGTACAGAAGGAGAAAAGGTGCGTCCTCATTGGGAAGATGGTACAAGTGCCTATACCATAAAAAAGTTTGGTGTAGTTAATCGTTATGATTTGTCAAAGGAATTTCCTGCAATTACACTTCGCAGAACTGCAATAAAAACTTGTACAGAAGAAATGCTTTGGATTTGGCAGAGAAAATCAAATAATATCCATGATTTAAAGAGTACCGTATGGGACGAATGGGCAGATGAAACAGGTTCAATTGGAAAAGCATATGGTTATCAGCTTGCAAAAAAACATCAATATAAAGAAGGTATGATGGACCAAGTAGATAGAGTGATTTATGATTTAAAACATAATCCATTTAGCAGACGTATTATGACTAATATTTATGTACATGAAGATTTGCATGAAATGCATTTATATCCATGTGCATATAGTATGACGTTTAATGTTACACAAAAACAAGGAGAAGAAAAGCTGGTATTAAATGCGATTTTAAACCAACGTTCACAAGATGTCTTAGCAGCAAATAATTGGAATGTATGTCAATATGCCGTGCTTGTGCATATGTTAGCACAAGTCTGTGATATGCAGGTGGGAGAACTTGTACATGTGATTGCAGATGCTCACATTTACGACAGACATCTTCCTATTGTAAAGGAATTGATAGAGAGAGAACAATATCCGGCACCAAAGTTTTGGATAAATCCGGAAATTAAAGATTTTTATCAGTTTACAACAGATGATATTAAATTGATAGATTATATAACAGGAGAACAAATTAAAGATATTCCAATTGCAATTTAAGCAAGTAATTCTAAGGCGATAGTTAATTTATAAAAAGTAGCCAAATAGAATTATGAATAAAAAAGTTATTTAACAGAAAGGAGAGGGCATTTTCTTCTATTATCGAAAGATAATAAAGTTCCTTGCCTTATTATTTTATGAATTTGATTGCAGCAGTAGACCGTAACTGGGGAATTGGAAAAAATAATCAATTACTTGTGCGTATTCCAATGGACCAGAAATTTTTTAGAGAAACGACAACCGGAAAAGTGGTTGTAATGGGTAGAAAAACATTAGAAAGTTTTCCAAATGGGCTTCCACTTAAAAATAGAACAAATATTGTTTTAACAAGGAATAAAAACTTTACAGTAAAAGATGCCATTGTCGTGTATTCGTTAGAAGAATTACATGAAGAATTGAAAAAATATAAAAGCGAAGATATTTATATCATTGGTGGCGAACAGATTTATAAGCAATTGGTAGATGAATGTGATGTAGCACATATTACAAAAATTGAATATGAATATGATGCAGATGCATATTTTCCAAATTTAGATGAAAAACCGGAATGGAAAATCACAGCAGATAGCGAAGAACAGACGTATTTTGATTTGGAATTTTTCTTTTATAAATATGAAAAGGTAAAATAGAATCTAATTATCAGAATTATATGATAAGCGTATAAATATGATACAATTATATATGGATATGTTTATAGTAATTATAAAAATAGTCTTTGTATAACAAATAGATTATAAGTATGTTTATGTGATTTTCCATATAAAGATAATTGTTTTGATAAAAAATTGGATTAAAAAAGAAATGAATGATTTTATATTTAGTTTAAATGTAACATTGCCTATTTTCTTAGTTATGGCATTAGGGTACGTACTAAGACAAAAAGGTATGTTAAATGATAATTTTGTTACTGTTGCAAATAAATTTAATTTTTCAGTAACATTGCCGGTTATGGTATTTCGAGATATTGCATCTGTTAATATTCAAGAAGTATTTGATTTAAAATTTGTTTTATTTTGTGCAGGTGCAAGTAGTATTTGTTTTTTTACTATATGGGGAGGCACGAAATTATTTTTAAAACAACAAGAACTGCGTGGAGCATTTGTGCAGGCTTGTTTTCGCAGTAGTGCAGCCGTTATGGGATTGGCATTTATCAGCAATATTTATGGGACTTCTGCGATGGGACCATTGATGATTATTGGAGCAGTTCCACTTTACAATATTTATTCCGTTTTTGTATTAACATTTGAGGCACAAGGACAGGAACGAAATGTAAATAAAATGAAAGAAGCCTGTATCAATATTGGAAAGAATCCAATTATTATTTCTATTTTTTTGGGATTAGTTGCTTCTTATTTAAAGTTAGATTTTCCAATTGTTATTGATAAAACTATAAATAGTGTAGCACAACTTGCAACACCACTTGCACTTATTGCATTAGGAGCAGGTTTTGAAGGGAAAAAAGCATTAGCAAAAATAAAGCCTACACTATGTGCATCTATGATTAAATTAGTTATTCAACCACTTGTTTTTATACCGGTTGCAGTATTTATGGGATTTACAGGTGAAAAACTCATTGCAATACTAATTATGTTAGCAGCACCGACAACGCCGAGTTGCTATATTATGGCAAAAAATATGAATAATGATGGTGTACTTACAGCAAGTGTGGTTGTAGCAACAACTTTATTAGCAGCATTTACACTTACAGGTTGGATTTATGTATTAAAAATATTAACATTCATATAGAAAGGGAAGATTTATGGATATTACGGGAAGAAAATTGTTTGTAAAAGCATTA
>JAFWXB010000408.1 GCA_017523185.1 Lachnospiraceae bacterium
GTTAGACAATTATGAACATTATATCACTCGAAATATTCGTGCATTTTATAAAAGGAGATTGCTTGTCCCTATTTTATATTTGCTTTTGCTTTTTTTTCTTTGGATTGCATTTCCTTTATCCGATATGCTTTTGCCAAAAGAATTTGCTTCTTTAGGTTCTATGGAATATGCCCACAAAACCGGTAAAGATTATGTTTCTGTTACATTTTCCGATTTGCAATTTACAGGTTATACAAGTACACGTTTCGGACAAACAAATGGCTATTTTTATTATGGGCAAGATGATAATGGTTTATATATCGTATTGCTTGCTCCTACGACTTGTGAAGAAGGATTACCAACCATAGAATCCCTTACTACAACTTGTCGTATTGTATATGGTAAAGAATCTTATGAAAAATTATTAGAACATCTTGCAGTCGATTTGGAATGGTCGAAAGACGGTATCAGTAGCCAATTATCTACCTTTTATTTTAGTGAACCGGATTATAATCCTCTCACAACACGACTTTTATTTTTCACTTATTTTAGTTGCTTGGCATTTACTGTCATTTCTTTATTAAGTTATATCACATTTATTTACCATCCTGTACTTGCTCCTGCTTGTCAGAACTTAATAATTTATGGAAATCCAAGAGAAATGTTAGAAGAAGCCGAAGAAGAACTAGCAACATTGCCACAGCTTGCAACAGAAGATATGTTTATCACAGAACATTATTTTATTATGACTTCTGCATATGGAAATGCCATTGTACCAATTAAAGAAATTTTATGGATTTATAAATACTCTACTTTACATAAAGTTTTATGGTATCATTTTAGTATTTCCTATACTTTACATATTTTCGCAGATAAACATTTATTTATTCAATGCCCAAAAAACATTAAATCTGATATTGATGGTATTATTGATTATCTTGCAGAAGCAAATCACGATATTGTCGTAGGATTTAATGAAAAAAATCGTTTAAAAGTATTAGAAAAATTAAGAAAGCCATTCCAACTTGAAAAATGGACAGCTATTTTTGAAAAAAAGAAAAAATAACCTATTTACATATGCGTATCATTTTATATCAGACATTAGTTATAAAATGATACGCATATTTTATTAAGCTAAATCATAAAAAATGGAAACTTTTTAAAAAAATTCTATATCTTTTTCTAAAAATTTATGATTATCAAATTTTTATACTTCTATACAGAAAAAAGTTATTGCTTCATAGATAAACTATCTATTTTACAACAACTCTTTTTACATTTACTTAACTATATTTTTTACATCATTACAAGATAAATTGATGCTATTGACACAATAATTTGAATAATTGCAAAACGAAATACAACTTGTGCATTTGACCAATCCATATTTTTTCTTACATGGTCGTGAAGTGGTGTTCTTGTATTCTTTAAGATATGTATCTTTAAGAAACGAAGCAACGCTACTTTAACAAGTCCTAAACCACCATCTAAAATTAACACAATTGCAAGTAATAAATACATAAATGGACTATGTGATTTTAAAGCAGCAATTGCAATAAAAATCCCCATTGCACGAGAACCTGCATCTCCCATCAACAATTTACTTGGTGTCGCATTGTACCAAAGATAGCCAAGTAAACATACACTAAACAATAAGATTAAGAAATTAAAGCTATCTTCTACACCCATAATGGTATCTAATACAAAAATAGACATAATTGTAATAATTGTTAATGTTCCTGAAAGACCGTCTACGCCGTCCGTACAGTTTGTTACATTGATAGATGCCCATACAAGTACAATTGTTAAAATTGCAAATACAATTGGTGGAATTGTAATCGTAATTCCAAGTGTTGCAAATACTACATCACTTGAATTATAGTTCATATACACTAAAGCAACTACAATAGCTACTGCCAAATCCAAAAAGCCTTTTAAATATTCGCCCCAAGGTTTTTCTGCTGCATCATCAAAATATCCTGTCAGCATTTCTACAACAATCAATATCAAATAAATAAAAATTTCCATATTCATTTCTGCAAATAACAATGCAGAAATCGCAAACGTGAAAATAAAAATAATCCCTGCACCTCTTGGTTTTCCTGCTGAAAGCTTTCCATCGTGTGCAAACTGACGTCCCATATCTTTTGGAAGATACTTGTTAAACTTTGCAATTGCTACACAAGTAAATATAAAAGCAAATAAAATTCCCAAAAACGCAACTTGTGAAAAATCCAACGCATTTAATAAATTAATCATTTCTTTCTCCTCATTTTAATCATAAAATTATACTGTTTACAATTTATCATTGTTCTGATAATGTTATTTATCCTATGACAATACCAAAAAAAGAAACTATTGTCAAATACATATTCGCAATCCATTGTATATAATTACTTTGGAATGATTGTATTAAATGATTAACCAAAAACGCAACTTTATATTATATGCATAAAAAAATAAAATTTTACTTGCATTTTTCATTTTTTGTGCTATTATTTACTTACACGCTTTAAAGCGTCAAAGTGGAGGTAGAAATATGGCACAAAGAGGAGATTTAATGACAGCTCGTGCTGACATTCGCATATTAGATGCAACAATTCGTGATGGAGGTCTTGTAAATAATTTCGCATTTACAGATGAATTTATTAATGCACTTTATCGTGCAAATGTAAAAGCCGGCGTTGATTATATGGAATTTGGTTACAAAGCATCAAAAGAATTATTTGATGTAAATAAATTTGGAAAATGGAAATTCTGTGATGAAGCAGACATTCGTTCTATTGTAGGAGATAACAATTCCGATATGAAAATCGCAGTTATGGCTGATGTTGGAAGATGTGACTATAAACATGACATTTTACCAAAAGAAGAAAGTGTCATTGATTTAGTTCGTGTTGCTACTTATGTACATCAGATGCCTGCTGCTATTGAAATGATTGAAGATATCAAAGCAAAAGGCTATGAAGTATGTTGTAATATTATGGCAATTTCCAATGCAAAAGAAGCAGATTTAGACCAAGCTTTAGAAATGGTAGCACAAAGTAGTGCAGATGGTATTTATGTTGTAGATAGCTATGGCTCTTTATATCCGGAACAAATTCGTCCTATTGCCGATAAATATATGGAAATTGCTGATAAATATGGAAAATATATTGGTATCCATGCACACAACAATCAACAACTTGCATTTGCAAACACAATTGAAGCAACGGCTCGTGGTGTAAGCTATTTAGATGCAACTATGATGTCAATCGGACGTGGTGCCGGAAATTGTGCAATGGAACTTTTAATTAGTTTCTTAAAAAATCCAAAATACAATATCTTACCTGTTTTAAAATTTATTGAACAACATATGATTCCATTAAAGGAAAATGGTCTTGTATGGGGATACGATATTCCATACCTTTTAACAGGTCGTTTGAATCAACATCCTTCATCTGCAATTGATTATATGAAAGAAAAACGTAGTGATTATACAGAATTTTATACTGATTTGTTGGAA
>JAFWXB010000409.1 GCA_017523185.1 Lachnospiraceae bacterium
GCTCCACGAGGACGTTCTCTACATCCCATTGCAAGGATAACTGCTTTTGCCTGAATTTCAAATAGACCTTCTTCACGGTTCATGGCTGTAACCACTTTTTCTTTTGAAATATCCATTACCATTGTGTTTAGCATATATTCGATGCCAAGGTCTTTTACTTTTTGAATAAATCTGCCTGCATATTCAGGACCTGTTAATTCTTCTTTAAATGTATGAAGACCAAATCCATTGTGGATACATTGATTTAAAATTCCACCTAACTGACAGTCTCTTTCTAAAATTAAAATACTGTCAATGCCATTTTTCTTTGCTGATGCTGCAGCAGCAAGTCCTGCCGGACCACCACCAATTATAACAATATCATAGGAACTCATATGTTTTATCCCTCCTGTACACTCTTTTTGCTATATCCGACTACCATCTTAGAAGTTCCACCATTTTTTGTAATTTCAAGCTGAGAAATATTTAATTCTCTTGCTAAAATTTCCATGGTTTTTGGAGAACAGAAACCTGACTGACATCTTCCCATTCCTGCACGAGTTCTGCGTTTTACACCATCTAATGATTTTGCACCTAAAGGACGGCGAATCGCATCTATAATTTCGCCTTCTGTTATCATTTCACAACGACAAATAATATTTCCATATGCCGGTTGTTCTTTAATTAATACTGCATATTCTTCTTCAGAAAGTGTTTTTGGGTCTAATACACCTTTTCTATGGCCATCAAAATTTGGATTCTTTTCCGGATTTAACAATCCACATACAATTTCTGCTACACGAATACCAATTGCCGGAGCACTTGTAAGTCCTGGAGATTCAATTCCTGCTGCATCTACAAAGAATGGAGCATCTGCTAATTCTTCAATAATAAATTCGTGATTATCTTCATGTGCACGATTGCCTGAAAACGAAGTAATTACTTGACGTACCGGTACAGATGGTACAGAACGTTTTGCAGATTCACATACATGAGCAAGTCCTGTTGCTGTTGTACTGGTAGATTCTTTTTCATCATGGTCTTCGGCTGTTGGTCCAATTAAGGTATTGCCATGAACCGTTGGAGTAACAAGAATTCCTTTTCCATATTTTCCCGGAAGCTGGAAAATAGTCTTTTCTACGAGATTTCCTGTTGTTTTATCTAATAGACAATATTCACCACGTCTTGGTGTAATGTGAATTTTCTTCTCACTTACCATATTGTGAAATTTATCTGCATGAACGCCTGCTGCATTTACTACACATTTTGTTTGGATAGTTCCCTGATTTGTTTCTAAATCATAACCATTTTCTGTTTTAATAATATTTGTTACTTCTGTATCAAACTTAAATTCTACACCATTTACAAATGCATTTTCTGCCATTGCAATATTCATACCGAATGGACATACAATGCCACCTGTTGGTGCATAAATTGCTGCTACAACTTCATCTGAAAGATTTGGTTCCATTTCGTGAACTTCTTCTTTTGATAAAATGCGAATATCCGGAATTTTACTTGTAATACCTCTTTGGAATAATTCTTCTAAACGTGGCTTATCTTCTTCTGCAAAACAAAGAATCAAAGAACCATTGCGTTTAAATGGAAAATCAAGTTCTTTTGAAAGTGATTCCATTAAAGCATTTCCTTGAATATTCATTTCTGCCATAAGTGTTCCCGGTGTACAGTCAATACCGGAATGTACAATCGCACTATTTGCTTTAGAAGTTCCACAACAAACATCTTCTTCTTTTTCTACAACACAAATATTCAAATTATAACGGGAAAGTTCCCTAGCACTAGCACTTCCGGTAACTCCGGCGCCAATGATAACTACATCATACATAGTCATTTTCCTCCTGTTAAAACCTCCGAAAAAAGTCACATAAATAAGAATTCTTTTTATTTTATTTATGTGACTTTCTTCTTTTCATTAAGTTTCTATTATAGCATAAAAGTTTCTTTACATCATCTTATTTTTTGATATCATTATATTACTTTATCATCTTTTATTTTACCATGGAATGATTGCATAAAGTCCAACTGCTGCTAATGCTCCTAAGATTGGTCCAATCACCGGTGCTACTAAACCATATCCAAAATTAGAAGAACCTTTTCCTTTAATAGGAAGAATTGCATGAGCAATACGAGGTCCTAAATCTCTGGAAGGATTGATACCATATCCTGTTAATCCACCAAGTGACATACCAATTGATACAATAATACCAAATACTAAAAATTTACCTAAGCCTGCACTTAATTCAGGTACTTGAGCCATACCTTTAATTGCAAATACAAGTACAAATGTACCAACTGCTTCACTTAAAATATTCAGTGGTAAATTTGGAACAGATGGTCCTGTACAAAATACGCCTAATTTTGCTCCAGGGTCTTCGGTTGCATCAAACTGTTCTTTAAATAATACATATACCATAGTTGCTCCCAGAATTGCACCGCCAAATTGTGCAATAATATATCCCGGAACCATAGTCCATGAGAAACTGCCATCAACTGCAAGTGCAATGGTTAAAGCCGGATTAAAACTTGCACCAGATGCTTCGCCAAAGATAAATGCCGGAATCATAACTGCAAGCCCCCATGCAAACGTAATCTGAATAGAACCTGCACCTTTCATACCTGATTTATTCAAATTGACATTCGCAACAACGCCACAACCTAAAAGAATTAACATAAATGTTCCAACAAACTCAGCTATATATGGCAACATAAAAAACACCCCCATGTCTTTCGATTAGTCTTTTGATTCGTTTTTTACTTAGTCTTCTTTTGCCCAGTTAAATGCATATGTAACTGCTTTTTTCCACAATTTTACTTTCTTTGCACTTTCTTCTGCTGTGATTTCCGGTGTAAATGTACGGTCAATTGCCCAGTTTTTAATAACATCATCTTTGCTTGTCCAATAGCCAACTGCAAGTCCTGCCAAGTATGCTGCACCCATTGCTGTTGTTTCTACACAAACAGGACGATTTACCGGAGCACCACTAATATCTGCCTGCATTTGCATTAAAAGATTATTTGCACTTGCACCACCATCTACTTTTAATGCTGTAAGCTCAATACCGGAATCTGCTCTCATAGCTTCTAAAACATCATTTACTTGGAATGCTAATGATTCTAATGTTGCACGAATAATATGATATTTATTAACACCACGTGTAATACCTACAATCGTTCCTCTTGCGTACTGATCCCAATATGGAGCACCAAGTCCTGTAAATGCAGGTACGACATAACAACCATTTGTATCTTTTACTTTTTTCGCCATATATTCAGAGTCAGGAGAACTGTCAATCATCTTCATTTCATCACGTAACCATTGAATAGAAGCACCTGCTACGAAAATAGACCCCTCTAATGCATAATTTACTTTTCCATCAAGTCCCCATGCAATTGTAGTAACAAGACCATTTTTTGAAAATACCGGTTTTTCTCCTGTATTCATTAAAAGGAAACAACCTGTTCCATATGTATTTTTGGCTTCTCCTGCTTCAAAACAAGTCTGTCCAAATAATGCTGCCTGTTGGTCGCCTGCTGCACCACCAATTGGAATTGGTCCGCCAAAGAATATTGGATTTGCATCACCATAAACACAACTAGATGGTTTTGCTTCCGGTAACATAGATTTTGGAATACCCAATTCTGCTAAAATTTCATCATCCCATTCTAACGTATTAATGTTAAATAACATTGTTCTGGAAGCATTGGAATAATCGGTTACATGCACTTGTCCTTGTGTTAATTTCCAAATCAACCATGTTTCTACTGTACCAAAAAGCAATTCCCCATTTTCTGCCTTTTCTCTTGCACCTTCTACATTGTCAAGAATCCATTTAATTTTTGTTCCTGAAAAATATGCATCAATGACAAGACCCGTTTTCTGACGAAATGTTTCTGTTAATCCTTTTTCTTTTAAAGCATCGCAATATTCCGAAGTTCTGCGGCATTGCCATACAATTGCATGATAAATAGGTGCACCTGTATCTTTATCCCATACAATTGCAGTTTCACGTTGATTGGTAATACCAATTGCTCCAATATCTGCTGCTGTAGCACCAATATTTGCCATTGCTTTCTGTGCAACTTCCAACTGTGTAGACCAAATTTCTTCTGCATCATGTTCTACCCAACCTGGTTTTGGGAAAAATTGTGTAAATTCCTTCTGTGCAACACTACACATCTGTCCCTGCTCATTAAAAAGAATACAACGATTACTGGTTGTGTCGGCATCCAATGCCATAATGTACTTTGCCATAGTAAATCCCCTCCATGTTTTATTATTTTAATGCATCTTCCCCATATTTTGATGCATTTAATACAAATTAAATTTATTAAAACTAATTTCCAATAAAAATACTTTATATTACAACAGTTCCATAATAAAAACTAATTTATAAAATAGTATACAAAAACATAAAAAAATAGTATCCATATAAACTATCGTATTACTATTTTTCATATGATATTATTAGTTTACAACAAAATTCGACAAATGTCTTTAGACAATTTTTGTTCTATGTCTGAAAAATCTGTCTTTTTTTACAAAAATAAAAAATTGTCAAAATTTTATATCAATATATAAATATAACAATATTTTTTCTACAAAAAAACAAGTAATCTTTTCATTTCTTTTTACATTTAAAATGAAAGATTACTTGTTATTCATTAGACATTCTCAATCTGCTTTTACTTGTTGATTTACTATTTAAATTTTCACAAAATAGCATTTTCTAAATTTTAGTTAAAAAGATATTCTCAATCTATTTTTACTACTTTCTTATAACCGAATAACTGCTTTGCAATTTGTTATACGAAGCTTGGCTCTATTTAAATTTTCTCTAATACTTCTTTTGCAATATCCAAATATGGATTCTCAATGTCATAAAATTCGCCTTTGTCTGCTGCTTCTGCATATGCAGGATTTAATGGCATTTTGCCAAGAAGACGAAGTCCAAGATTTGCAGATACTTCTTCAATATTGCTTTCTCCAAAAATTTTAATTTCTTTTCCACAATCCGGACATTTTAAGAAACTAAAGTTTTCTACTACACCAAGTACAGTAACATGCATCATATTTGCCATATTGTAGGCTTTTTTCACAATCATCTGTACCAATTCTTGTGGAGATGTCACAATGACAATCCCATTTACCGGAAGTGACTGGAATACAGTAAGTGGAACATCACCTGTTCCCGGAGGCATATCTACAAAAAGATAATCAATTTCTCCCCAATATGTTTCATTCCAAAACTGTTTTACTGCACCTGCAATCACTGGACCTCTCCATACAACAGGTGCTTCTTCATCTTCCATAAGAAGATTAATAGACATTACTTTAATTCCATCTTTACTTTCAAGTGGA
This sequence comes from Lachnospiraceae bacterium, assembly GCA_017523185.1. The sequence goes on from JAFWXB010000409.1 coordinate 5,360, forward strand.
ATCATACCTCTCTTGTCACCTACTACTTGTCCTTTTAAGCCAAACATCTTTGGAATGGACGGACCTGTAATATCTGCATCTAAAATTCCTACTTTATATCCTGCTTTCGCCATAAGCGTTGCTAACGATGCAGTTACAAAAGATTTTCCTACACCACCTTTTCCACTCACAACACCAATCACATTTTTTACATTAGAATATGGATTCATTTCTTCTAAAAAGCTTTTTGGGTCTTTTTTACTTGGACAACCTTCACAGCTTTCTCTTGAACAGCTTGATGCACTGCTACAACTTGTATTTTCCGGCATTTTTTTACTCCTCCTTTATTGCCTTTTATTTTTATAATCTTAAGTCAAAAATTATCATTTTTTTAATAAGACTTCATTTACTATTATCTCAAATTTCTTTATATTCTCTCATATACTTTTAATGTACTGCTGGCTTATCTACATGAATTACTGCTAAATAATTTTCACCGATTTCTTTCCAAATGCGATTTTGAATTTCTTTTACAATTTCTTTATCTTCTAAGCAAAACTCATATGGAACTATAATATCAAAAATCAATTTTCTATAATTTTCACCAAATACAACTCGAAAATCATGTAATGTTAATGTTTCTCCAATTTCTTTTACAATTTGATTACACTCTGCTTTTAATCTATCTACTCGCTTATCATTTGTTACCATAGGGTCCATATGAATAATTGCATCACACCCCAATTCCATACGAAGCTCTCGCTCTAAATTGTCGATAATATCATGCAATACAAAAATATTTTCTTCTGCTCGCACTTCTGCATGAAGCGAAATCATCTGTCTGCCCGGTCCATAATCATGCACAATAATATCATGCACTCCTATAATATTTTTATCAAATTCTGTTACGATTTTTTCAATTTTTTCTACATATTCTTTTTCTGTTGCTTGACCAAGAAGTGGGTCTAAGGTTTCTTTTACTGCTTTAATACCTGCAATAAAAATAATCATTCCTACTGCCACACCACAAAAACCATCTATCTGCAATTCCGTAAAATAACCAATCATTGCAGAAATAAGAACAACCATTGTAGAAATACAATCACTAAAACTATCAGTTGCTGTTGCTTTTAATGTAGCTGACCCAATCTGTTTTCCTATAGAAAAATTATAATACGCCATATAA
>JAFWXB010000410.1 GCA_017523185.1 Lachnospiraceae bacterium
CAGCAGATGGTGGAATTACTTTTACACTTCCAAGTGCACCTAATGGTGGTACAGCAGTTCTTGTAAGAACATCAGGCGAAGATGAAGAAGTAAAAGATACAAATACTATTACATTAAAACTCCATTATAACAGACCAAAAGGTGATTATGGTTTAGATAATTCCGATACATCAGATGACTGGAATATTTGGTCTTGGATGACAGGAAAAGGTGGAGCACAATATAGTTTCGCAGAAGAAAATGGCGAAATGGTTGCAACTATTGAAATTCCAAACGCACGTTCTGTAAGTAGTGCATGGTATCGTGTAAGAAAAGGTGATTGGAAAGAAAACGACCATAACGGAAAAGACCAATCGATTGATATTTCCGATATTGTTTCCGGTACTGTTCATTATTATGTGGAACAAGGCGTTTGGGGTGGAACTCGTGTATTAGGAAAAGATGCGATTGTAGGAAATAAAGTGCTTTCAGCAGATTACAATAGCGATAATAATACCGTAATTGTAAAAACATCTACTCCAATCAAAGGAAGTATTGACAATGTATTTACAATGAAATGTACAAGTAATAATACAAATATTACGATTTCTGATATTGCAGCAAATGGAAGTACATATACATTGACATTGGAAGAAGATTTAACTTCGATTGATGCATTGTTATTAAGTTATAGTATTAAGTTTGAAAATTATGACTATACCGTAATGATGCCAAATATTTATGGTTTAGAGCAGTTTGAAAAGGCATATACTTATAAAGGAGATGACCTTGGTACAACTTATACAAAAGAATCCACAACATTTAAAGTATGGGCACCAACTGCTGATTCCGTAAAATTAAACTTATATGAAAGTGGCACAAAAGGCACAAATGATTTAATTAAGACATATGATATGCTTGGTGGCACATCAGCAACACAAGGAGTATGGTATCTTACTGTTGAGGGTGACTTAAATGGTAAGTATTATACGTATACAGTAGATGTAAATAATAAAACAAATGAAGTTTGTGACCCATATGCAAGAACAACCGGTGTAAATGGTAATCGTGCTATGATTTTAGATTTAGATTCTACTGACCCGAAAGGTTGGGATAAAGATACTGGTGCTCATACTGATATGGAATATACAGATGCCATTATTTATGAATTACATGTAAGAGATTTATCCATTGATGATAGTTCAGGTGTTTCTGATGCAAATCAAGGAAAATTCTTAGGTTTAACAGAAACAGGAACAACAACAGAAAATGGCACACCAACAGCACTTGACCATATGATTGATTTAGGTATTACACACCTTCATTTATTACCAATCTATGATTATGCTTCTGTTGATGAAACAAGATTAAGTGACCCACAGTTTAACTGGGGCTATGACCCATTAAATTACAATGTACCGGAAGGCTCTTACTCTACAAATCCATATGATGGAGCTGTTCGAGTAAATGAAATGAAACAAATGATTATGGCACTCCATGAAAATAATATCAATGTTATTATGGACGTTGTTTATAACCATGTATATGATTCAGAATCATTCTGTTTCAACCAAATTGTACCAAAATATTTCTCAAGAACAAATCCTGACGGAAGTTATTCGAATGGTTCCGGTTGTGGAAATGATACTGCAACAGAACGTGCAATGGTACATAAATATGTTGTAGATTCTATTCTTTACTGGCATGAAGAATACCATATTGATGGATTCCGTTTTGACCTTGTAGGACTTTTGGATACTATAACAATTAATAAGATTGTAGAAGAAGTACATAAAAAAGACCCTGATATTATTTTCTATGGGGAAGGTTGGACATTAGGAACTTCCTTAACTGAAGGAAAAGAAGATTATATTATGGCAACACAAGCAAACGCATGGGCAACTCCAAAATTTGCTTACTTTAGTGATACAATTCGTAATGGAGTTGCAGGTAGTGATACGGATGGACAAGGATTCATTTGGGCAAAAGGAAAAGAAGATTTGATGCAATGGTGCTTTAAAGGTGCAACAAGTTGGTGTCCTAGTCCAATTCAAACCATTAACTATGTATCTTGTCACGATAATTATACATTAATGGATAAAATTAATGTAGTATCAGGTGTAAATTATAAAGACTATACATATACACCAGGAGAATATCAGGTAAAACTCAATAATCTTTCAGCAGCAATTTATATGCTTTCCGAAGGTATTCCATTGATTCATGCAGGGGAAGATTTCCTTCGTGTAAAATTAGATGAAAGTGGACATGTAATTCACAATAGTTATAACGCTTCTGATTATGTAAATAAAATCAGATGGTATAATTTAGATGAAGAAATTTATGCAGATACAAGTGATTATTATGAAGGTTTAATTGAATTCCGTAAGAATCACGAAGCACTTCGTCTTACATCAAAAGATGAAATTGCTGAAAATGTAACATATCATTGGGATACAAATGAACTTATTTTCTTTACCATTAATGGAAAAGATAAGATAAAAGATGAAGTTTCTGATGGAATTATTGTTATCTTTAATGCAAATGGAGAGGATAAGAGCATTGATTTATCAAAATATGGTTTAAGTGGAACTTGGAATGTTTGTATTGATGCAGAAAATGCAGGTACAGATGTTTTATACACAATTGATATTGGTAAAGATTGGCCAAAAGTAGAAGCAAAATCAGCTCTCGTTCTTGTAAAAGGCGAAACTGTAGATACAGATTCTGTTTATACACAGAATAACAAAGTAACTATTTCTTTAAATGAAACAGAAAAAACTGTTTTTGAAAATGAAATCGTAGAACTTATTGCAACTGTAAATCCTGCAAATAGTACACTTGTATGGACATCTTCTGATGAAAATGTAGCAACAGTAGATGAAAATGGAAAAGTAACAGCAGTAGGCAAAGGAACAGCAACAATTACTGTTTCTACCTTACATGATGTAACAGCAACATTTACAATTACAGTAGAAAAAGAACCGGTTACATTAAATACATCAAATATGTCCTTACCGGTAGGTGCAACAGGAGAATTAATAGCAACTATCGGAAATGGAAATACCATTACAAAATGGGAATCTAGTGATACAACTGTTGCAACAGTTGAAGCTGTAACAACAAGCGAAACAGATGCAAACAAAGCAACAGTAACAGCAGTAAAAGAAGGCACTGCAATTGTTACAGTAACAGCTTCGAATGGGCAAACAGCAACAGCAACAATTACAGTAACACAAAAACCAATTACTTTAGAACCGACAGAAATTGATTTAAGAATTGATAGAACAGCAACTTTGATTGCACATTTAGCAGAAGGTGAAGCAATCAAATCTTGGTCTGTGGCAGATGATACTATCGTTGCAATCGAAACTGTCGAAAGAACAAACGAAAGTGTTCTTGTAAAAGGTTTAAAAGTAGGTGAAACAACAATTACTGTTACTACAGAAAGTGGTGATACAGCTACTTGTATCGTAACAGTAGATGCAAAAGCAATTGTTTTGGAAGATACAAGTGTAGAACTTGTAGTAGAAGAAACAGGAACGATTGTAGCCACATTAAATGATACCGAAGTATCTATTACAAGTTGGGAATCTGATAATGAAGAAGTTGCAACTGTAACAGGAAATGGAACAACAGCAACTGTTAATGCAATTGCAGTTGGTACAGCTACTATTACAGTAACAACCGATAAAGGCGATACAG
>JAFWXB010000411.1 GCA_017523185.1 Lachnospiraceae bacterium
AAACCCACTATCTTTAAATGATAAGTAGTTGACTTTCCTATAATAAATAACATAGCAAATCATTATTTCTTTTGTGTAATAATAAATGTTTTTGTATCAGAATCTATTTCCAATAAATAAGTAATTTCTTTCTCACCTGTTTTTAAAATACATTCTGCTTGTTTTATAGTATTTACATCTATACACCAATATATCAACTGCGATTCTGAAATTTCTACTACTTTGGATTGTTCCAATAAAACACCATTTTTATCCATGATTTGCAAAATTCCATCAGAAACACAAATATTTGCTTTTTCTTTTATTGCTATTTCCATTGGAATTTGTATAAGAAGACTTTGTTTTCTCCCATACTCAACAAGTGCAGGCGTAGACTCCAGTAATTCAGTAAATGGAATTTCTAAAGTTTCTGTTGAAAGAATGGTTTCATTTACAGATACACGATTATCTTTTTGTAAAAGTTGTCCTGAAATACATAATACTGCAACACACGCTGCAACTGTCATTGTTACTTTTTTTACCATCATTCTACAATTGCGTTTATGTTGTTCTATAGATAACCATGTACGTTCTTTTAATTCTTCCGGTGCTTTTATATCTTGATATTTCAATTTTTGTTCATTATGAAACATCTGACCACTCCATTCTTTTACAATAATATAACCAAGGAAATCCCCTACTGTTCTGTAGTGAATAGTTGATTATTTCTTAAAAACTCTCGACTTCGCTTTAATCGCATTTTTACTGCTGATAACGATATTTTTAGTATCTTAGAAGTTTTTTCTACAGAATACCCCTCTAAATAATGCAAGATAATTACACTTTTATATTTTTCCGGTAATTTTTGAATCATATCCATAAGTTCTGAAATATCATTTTCTTTTTCCATATAATAAATTTGTGTATATTCTTGCATTTGATTTGTATGTTCTACTTCTTTTATTTCATCTAAAGAACTATGTGTACGATACTTTCGTTTCCTTAACGCATCGTGACATTGGTTTATCGTAACTCGAATCAACCATGCCTTCTCTTGCTCTTTATCTCTTATAAAATGTAATCCACACATATATTTTGTAAAAACATCCTGTACGACATCTTCTGCATCTTCTTTATGATTCATATAAGAAAGTGCAAGACGATAGAGCATATCTGCGTATGTACTATATGCAATCTCAAACTCCTGTCTGCTTCCTTGAAATAGGTTCAAAACTCATCCTCCTATAAAGAAAACGTATGATATGTGAAAAAAGTCACATATTTTGAAAAATTTTTAAATATTTTTTAATTTTCCATTTGCTTTTGCTTGAAATTTTTCTTCTTGAATGATAAAACGTTCATGTGTACCTTCTCCAATTAAGCCACATTCATCTATTGCTTTTACGGAAAATGTCAATGCACGACCTTCTACTTTGATTAATTCTGTTTCACAAGTAACTTTCATTCCAAGAGGTGTTGCTGATATATGTTTTACATCAAGAGAAGTTCCGACCGTTCCACAACCTTCTTCTAAATATTCTGCGATACTTTCATAAGCTGTATTTTCCATAAGTGCAATCATTGCTGGTGTTGCAA
>JAFWXB010000412.1 GCA_017523185.1 Lachnospiraceae bacterium
ACATTCCTTCTACTAAGGAACAATCAAACATACAATCATTATTCAAGGCTTTTTCTAATTGACTGGATGTAATTGCAACATTCTTAAAATTTCCTTCAATATCTGTAAATTGCATACGAGTAATTGCATCTGCACTTTTTAAATAAGTAAAATATGGTTTTGAAATATCTGTTGGGCATACATTATTTGTAACTTTTTTTAAAATTTGCTTTTTTTGTTTTTCCGAAAATATCATTGTATTTCCAATATAGCGTTCTTCTAAAGGTTTACCATGACGTACAAAAAAATTAATGCCTTTCATACAAGGAAAACAACTTGCTACTTTTCCAATTCCTTTTCGTAAAAAAAGTGGTAACATATCATAATACTTACATTGTAAAGGTTCTTTATAAATATGATATCCACCAAATAATTCATCAGCTCCTTCTCCTGATAAACACACCTTTACTTTCTTAGAGGCTTCCCGATTTAAAAAATACAATGCTATACTTGAAGCATCTGCTAATGGTTCGTCCATCATATATTGCATTTCGGGAAGTTTTTTCCAATATTCACTAGGAGAAATATGGTATATGGTATTTTCTACACCTATCTCCTGACTAAACTTTTGTACATATAATGCTTCATTATATTTTTGCTTGTGAAATCCTATTGTAAATGTTTGATTTACATTTGCTAAAGCTGTAATATAGCTTGAATCCACTCCGGAAGATAAAAAACTTCCTACTTCTACATCACTTATTTTATGTGCAGATACGGAATCGTGCATAACTTTTTGAATCAATGTTTCCCATTCTGCTTTTGTTTTTGTATTATCCGGAATAAATTCCGGTTGCCAATAGCGTTTTATGGTAATTGTACCATTTTTCCATATCATATAGTGTGCAGGCATCAATCTATATACATCTTGAAAAAATGTGGTATCTGTTGGAGAATACTGATAACTCAAATACAAATCCAATTGTTTTTGATTCAAACGCTTTTCAAAGTGTGGATTTTCTAAAAAACTTTTAATTTCACTTCCAAATAAAAATGTATGGTCTTTGTGATAATAATAAAAAGGCTTAATTCCAAAATAATCTCTTGCACAAAATAATTCCTGCTTATTTTTATCCCATATTGCAAATGCAAACATACCACGCAATTTATTTGGCAATACGTTTCCCCATGCTTCATATCCATAAAGCAATACTTCTGTATCCGAATTTGTTTGAAATATATATCCTTTTCTTTCTAATTTTTTTCGTAAATCTTTAAAATTATAAATTTCTCCATTAAAAACACATATCAGATTACCAGCTTGATTTTTCATAGGTTGTATTCCACCTTCTAAATCTATAATCGACAAACGCTGATGTCCAAGTGCAATCGTATCATCTAAATAAACACCACTTCCGTCCGGTCCTCTATGTTTGATTTTATCCATCATTGCTCGTAATACATTTTCACTTAATGATTTTTTATCAATATATCCTACAATGCCACACATAAAAATACACCTCTTTTTTAAGTCTTTTTTCATTCCATGAAATATATCTTAAAAAAGAAGTGTATCTTTTTACAATCGTTCTTGCATCATAGTTGCATAAATAACACAAAGTATAAAATGAAAACAGAATTTTATTTATCTTCTCACCTTATCAAACTTACATTCGAATATTATTCTATAAAAATACGAAAACCATTTTGTGTCACTACAAATTTTATAAGAATTTCTCCATATACAATATCTCCTATTGTATATGTAAGTGTTTCTGCACTATAAGAACTTTCTTGTTGTTCTCCATATCCCCTTTCGTATTCAAACCAATCCATAGTGTCTTGATAATAAGTAAAAATCGTCATTACATAATCTTTTAATACTTTTTTACTATAAATAGTTTCTAAACAATCATAAGAAAGTAACATAATTTTTCCGGTTTGGTCATCTAAATACAATGTAATGTATTGTCCCAAATCATCCCAACACTCCAATTTAATTTCCCAAAAAAATCCGGAAAGATTCGATATGGTATTGCTATAATATAAAAACGGTTCACATTTTAAAGAAAAATTTTTTAATGTTCCTATTGGAATAACTTCCTCATTACTTTCTTGTACTTTTTCTGTATTTTCTATATTATTTTTTTCTGTAATAGGAATTGTTGTATTTTTTATTGGATTTTTTTCCAAATTTGTACTACTTTGCATATTACTATTATTTATTCCTAAAATATCTGTACTTTCTATATTCGAATCTCTATGTATGGATACGCCCTCTATTGTCCCTATAATAAATCCTTGTTCTAAATATACAGAAAGTAACGACTCTACAATTTCTTTCATATCTTCCGATTTCAACTTTGTTTTATCTTCTGATACTTTTGTAGCAATTCCTGTTTTTAATAGAAATACTTTTTCTATATCTTCTAATTCAGGTATAAACTGTACTGTTTTTGTATCTTTATAAGACACTTGATTCTGTGTCCAATTATCTTCTATTTGTGCAATAACCGTTGGCAATATTCCAAAAAATACTAAAATAATAATAGTAACACCTAAAATAATACTATGTTTCCATTTTTGCATAGCATTTTATACCCCCCCCCTCAAAAATTTTCGTATCTATTTCTATTCCATACTAAACACTATACATATGCTACTTTATATCTATAATTACACAAATTCTTTCTCAAAATGAAACACAATAGTTACACAAGTTCCTTTTCCCTTTTTACTATAAAAAGTCATTGTTCCTTGATGTAAATCTACAATTTTTTTACAAAGTGTAAGTCCTAATCCTACACC
>JAFWXB010000413.1 GCA_017523185.1 Lachnospiraceae bacterium
AAAGAACTATTAAATACGGTTAATATCAACTACAATGTGTCTTGGCTGACCGGTAATCATAATTGGTGTCAGCTCTGCCTGAATCAATGGACGGATGTAATTGATAAGTTCTGTACTTACGTTAGTGCCATCTTCCGTAATCCATTCTAACGGAACTTTCTTTTCAATGTTAGCAATCATATGTACATCATATAAATCAGTTGTGCAGATATATGGGTCAGTAGAAACACGTTTTAAAATAACCATTTTGCCTGTTTCGCCTTTAAAAGCAGCAGCAACGGCTGTACCACCAACTTGATAAGCTTCTGTAATATCAACACGAGAAGTTAAATGTCCTGCACATCTTTGAAGTGTTGCAAGTTCTACGGCACGAGCTTTGCAACCAAAAGTAGAACTGCAAAGGTTGGCAAGATAAGTAGCTGTACCACTTAATTGTTTGTGACCGAAAGAGTCTACATATTCGGTATGACTGCCATGTTCAAATACATATTTACCATCAGCAGTTTTAATACCTTCAGAAACAGCAATTACAATAGCATTTTTTGTTTCTAATAATTTTCCAACTTTTTCTGTAAAAGCATCAATATCAAATGGAACTTCCGGAAGATATAATAAATCTACACCTTCACAGTCTTCACATTTTGCAAGAGCAGCAGCACCTGTAAGCCATCCAGCGTTACGTCCCATGATTTCAATAATTGTAACTTGTTTAATGTTATATACAAGACCATCACGAATTAATTCTTTTGTAACGGAAGCAATATATTTTGCAGCACTTCCAAATCCAGGTGTATGGTCTGTTACAGCTAAGTCATTATCGATTGTCTTTGGTACACCAATAAAGCGAATTGGACTATTGATAATAACAGCATAATCAGAAAGTTTTTTGATGGTATCCATAGAATCGTTACCACCAATATAGAAAAATGCAGAAATTTCATATTCTTCTAAAATTTCAAAAATCTTGTCATACATTTCCTTATTATCTTCTACTTCCGGAAGTTTAAAACGACAAGAACCTAAATAAGCAGATGGAGTTCTTTTTAATAATTCAATATCCATTTCCGAACGGAATTTATCATCTAAATCAACTAAATTTCTTTCTAAAAATCCTTGAATACCATGACGCATACCATAAACTTTTGGTGCACCTAAATCTTTGGCTGTTTTATAAACACCAGCAAGACTAGAGTTAATTACCGATGTTGGTCCACCGGATTGTCCTACAACAATATTACCTACCATAATAAAAATACCTTTCCTTCCCCTTTTTCATAAGAAAATAAATTTGTTTCTCATAATTTCTTCATAGAGTATATCATAGAATGTATTTGAAAACAATAAAGTTAGTCCATGAATACAAAAAACAAGCAAAATACAAGAAAAAATTCGGCGAAATGCCGAAAGTGAATTTTGTTGAGAATAGATAATAAAATATATTATGTCATAATAAATAGTAAACGAATGTAAGTAACTTTAATGTATTGTATAAAGTTGTTTTTGATAAAAAAGTATAATTTTTTTTAACTTTCAGATACTAAAAATACTATTTTACTAAAAGTTTTTAGAGTTAGTTTATTTTGTAAGACTCTATCTGTTTTTGTAACAATTGTGTTACTTATATTGAAAGAAAGAAGGAAAAGTTATGCTTCAAATAGAACATATAATAGAACGAAAAAATATAAATCCAAGAAAAGTTGCTATGATAGGGTGTGGATTTGTAGGTTCAGCTTCTGTATTTGCATTAATGCAAAGTGGATTATTTTCAGAAATTGTACTTGTAGATGTGGATAAGGCAAAAGCAGAGGGGGAAGCTATGGATATTAGTCATGGGATTCCTTTGGCAAGACATATGAAAATTTATGCAGGTAATTATTCGGATATTTCAGATGCAGCAATTGTGATTATTACAGCAGGAGCAAACCAAAAACCAGAGGAAACAAGATTGGATTTGGTACAAAAAAATATAGGCATTTTTAAAACAATTTTACCAAAAATCAAAGATTCCGGTTTTGATGGAATTTTATTAGTTGTAGCAAATCCCGTAGATATTTTGACGTATGTTGCAAAAAAGATTTCCGGACTTCCGGAACATCATGTGATTGGTTCCGGAACCGTATTAGATACAGCACGTTTAAAATATGAATTGGGTGAGCAATTAGAAGTAGATAGTCGAAGTATTCATGCATTTATTATAGGAGAACATGGAGATAGTGAGATTGCAGCATGGAGTAGTGCGAATGTATCAGGAATTAGTTTAGATGATTTTTGTGAGATGCGTGGATATAGACAACATGAAAAGGTAGCACAAAAAATAGCAGAAACTGTAAAAAATAGTGCGTATGAAATTATTGAGAGAAAACAAGCAACGTATTATGGTGTGGCAATGGCAGTACGCAGAATTTGTGAAGTTATTATTCGAGATGAAAAGTCTATTTTGCCGGTTTCCGTTATGATGCATGGTGAATATGGTATTCAAGATGTTGTATTAAGTATGCCTGCTATTATTGGGAAGAATGGTATTGAAACAAAAGTACCAATTGCACTAAATCAGGAAGAACAAGAAAAATTAAAAGAATCTGCCAATATATTAAAGAAAATGTTAAATGATATTGTATTATAAATATGTGTTTCAATTTTTAAAAGAGTATTTAAAAACGAAAGTGATATACCGGATATAGTGTATTTTGGATAACTATATTGGATATATCACTTTTTTAGGATATTTTTTATGGGTGGAAATTTGATGTTATAATGTTTATAAAGTTATTTGGTTTTGGTAGTATATTTTATGCCATATCTAAAATTTTCTTAATAATAATCTGTAAATCTTTATTTTTTCTGTAATTTTCAATTAAAGAACGTTCTTCTAAAGTAATTGGAAATCCCTTTGCTTCATTTTGGTCATTGAAAATATCAGAAATACTATTAATTTTGTAGATGTCACATAAAGCTACAAACATATCTGTTGTAGGATGTGCTTGATTACTTTCCCAACCATAAACTGTTTTTTCAGCAACGCGAACACCATATTTTTCATGTAATTGTACAACAACATCTGAAACGGATAAGGAATTTAGCTTGCGATATTTTTTTAATAATTTACCAATTTGTTCGTTTTTCATTCTTCTTCTCCTATAAAATAAGTTAATTTTTGCACTTTTGAAAATCTTATTAAGGAAAAAATACAACTTCAAGAAATTCTGTATATCACAGATGAAAAAGAAAAAACACGAAAATATATTCTTATAATACAAGAAGAGGTAGGTGCTTTATAAGGAGAAAAAAGGGAATAAAACAGATAGTAAATCAGATATTTTTTATGGTTTTAACTGATATTTGATACAGAGAAAGTAGTATTAGATATATATATAACGCTTTTTTGATTCAGTAAAAATGTTTTTGTTTCCTATAAAGAAAACAAAAAAATATCCGATAAATGTTGTAGAAGAAATTTTGTCAAAGAAGAAAGGAGATGCTGTTATGCGTATAGGCATAGATGCATATAATCAAATAAATAAATTATATGGAACACAGACAAATATAAAGACATCACGTATGCAGAATAGCTCTGTATCAATGGGAAAGGACCAGTTATCCATTTCTCAAACAGGACGTGATTATCAAATTGCAAAAAATGCAGTATCGGAAGCTTCTGATATCAGAGAAGACAAAGTTGCAAAATTAAAGGCAATGGTAGATTCAGGCTCTTATTCCGTAAAACCGGAAGATTTTGCAAATAAATTGTTAAATGCAATGATGTAGTTAGTGGAATTATTAGAAGTTGGATAATAATTCTTTATAAAAAAGAGGTAGATTCTTTAAAAAACTTGTAATTATTATTTATTATAAACATTTATTATAAGATAGAAGTGAGGATAACCGGTGGCTAGTTTAGTAGAAGAACTCATAAATGTACTGAAAAAAGAAGAAGAAGTATATCAGACATTTTTAGAGGTAAGTCAGGAAAAAACTAAAATTGTAATTGCAGGAGATATAAAAGCACTTGAGGAATTAACTGAAATTGAACATAGTGTAAGTGATGCATTGCTTGTACTTGGTAATAAACAAATACGAATTTTACAAGATATTAAAAACGTATTAGGAAGACAGGACGGAGAAATGACGGTTACAAGACTCATTGGATATCTTTCCTCACAACCGAAAGTTCAACAGGAATTAACCACCGCGAGAGAGAAACTGCTTGAAACAGCAAAAAAGGCACAACTTTTAAATCGTCAGAACGAAATACTGCTTCAGCAGGCAATAGAATTAACAGAGTTTGATATTACCTTGTTTAAAAGTATGCGGCAAGCTCCTGAAACTGCAAATTATAATAGAAGTGCACAAAATACAGGTACACTTTTGGGAAGTAGTGGTTTTGATGCAAAACAGTAATTATAGGAGGAAGAAATAATGGCAAATGCATTTGCTGGTATGTATATTGGTACAACCGGTTTACAAGGTGCTCAAGCTGCATTAAATACAACGGCAAACAACCTTGCGAATGTAAATACAAAAGGATATGTTCGCCAACAGGTTCGTTTTAAAGATAGAAATTATGACGTGATAGATAAAGCGTCAATGTTAGTAAGTACAAAACAGTCAGGTCTTGGGGTATCGATTGGTGATGTAGTTCATTCAAGAGATGTATTTTTAGATAAAGCATATCGTTTGGAGAGTGGACGAGAAGCATTTTATGAAACTTGTTATGAAACTGCAAATTATATGGAAAGTTTATTTCAAGAGTTAGATGGAGAAAAATTTAAGTCGAGCATTGAAAACCTTTGGGTTGCTTTCCAAGAATTAGCAAAAGCACCTGCTGATACAGTAAATCAAAATTTAGTATTACAAAAAGCAGAATTACTTGTAAGTCGTACCCAAACATTTTATGGAGATATACAAAGTTATCAGTTAAATATCAATGACCAAATTAAAGATGATATTAAAACAATCAATGAAATTGGAAATCGTATTTTCGAATTAAATAAGGAAATTCAAAAAGCAGAAGCAGGGCAAGTAGAAACTGCTATGACGTTTCGAGATGAGAGAGATTATTTGTTAGATAAATTAGCGTCTTATGTCAATATTGATGTCAGAGAAGAGGCAACCGGATTTGTATATGTACAAATTGAAACAGTTGATTTTATTGTAGAAAAAGGTTGTAATAATATAGGAACAAATGTAGATAGAGGAACAGGCTTTGCAACGCCATATTGGCCACAATTGTCGGATTCAGAAAATGAGCTATATACACCGGTTTTAGATGTTGATAAAGAAATTTCAAGTGAGTCAAATACGGATATTGGTTCTTTAATCGCAAAACTCGTTATGAGAGGGGAAACAAACGGAAAATTTGTCAATATTGCAACGAATGAAGCGTATAGTCATGTAGAAGATTGTATGCTTATGGAAACACAAGGAAAAGTAGATATGCTTTTCCATGATATTATAACAACAATGAATGACATTTTTTGCCCAAATATAGAAACAAAAGTTACAAGTACATTAACAAGTGCAAGTGGTAAACAAATTAAAGCAGGTAGTGAAATTTTAATTTTAGATACAGAAAATAGGCCCGTAGGCGTAGATGGTAAACTTCCACCGAGAGAATTATTTGAACGTCCGGGATTTGACCGTTATACAGAATATACAGATGCAGAAGGAAATGTATATTATGTATATAATAAAGAAGATGCAAGTGACCCATCTTCCCTTTATACAGTTGGAAATGTACGAGTAAATGAGGAAATGACAAAGCAAACAAGTCTTCTTCCGGCATATACACAAAATGGTGCTGTAGATATGCAATTAGGGCAAAATCTTGCAAATGCTTGGGAAAAAGCAACCATGCATATCAATCCAAATGATAGTTATCCATGTACATTCCAAGGATATTATGACAAAATGATAGGGGAGCTTGGTACAATTGGAAGTATTTATAAAGCTTCTACAGAAACAATGACAAATTCCGTTGCTACAATTGATAATAAACGTGCACAATTAATTGGTGTATCGAGTGATGAAGAATTAACAAAAATGGTAAAATACCAAGCTGCATTTAATGCATCAAGCAGATATATCAATGTAGTTAGTGAAATGATAGAACATATTTTAAATGGATTAGGTGTATAAGAAAGGAATAAGAGATGTCGCATTTTTTAGGTTTAAATATTAGTGCAAGTGCCTTGTTTGCGTATCAGGCAGCAATTAATACGACAGCTAATAACTTGGCAAATGTCCAGACAGAAGGATATACACGTCAAACTACAACATTAGAAGCCACAGCACCAACGCGAATGCATGCAAAATACGGAAGTAGTGGTACTGGTGTACAAGCAACAGAAATAAAACAAGAACGAGACATTTATTACGATACAAAATATTGGGGTAATAATGCCAGTCAGGGATATTTTGAACAACGCTTATATTATTTACAACAAGTAGAAACTGTTTTTACAGATGATGGAATCCAAGAGGGGTTTAGTACAATTTTTTCCGAAATGTTTAATGGTTTAGATACATTAAATGGTGGAAATGCAAGTGATGAAAGTGTGCGTAATCAGTTTATTCATCAGGCACAAAGTTTATGTACATATTTTAATGCCGTTTCAGATTCTTTAACAGAACTTCAAAAAGATACAAATGAAGAAATTTTAAATGATACATCAGAAATCAACTCCGTTTCCCAGAAAATTGCTCTTTTAAATAGAGAAGTCAATCGTTTAGAATTAAATGGTGGATATGCGAATGAACTTCGTGATGAACGAGCATTACTTCTTGACCAATTATCTGCTCTTGTAAATGTAGAAACACATGAATATGAAGTGGCAAATACATATGGTGAAAATTTAGGTGGAACAAATTTTAGAGTAATTATTAATGGACAAATACTTGTAGATGGAAATGAGTATCGTCAGTTAGAATGTGTATCTGATAAATATCGCAATAATCAGTCTGATGCACAAGGAATGTATACAATTGTATGGAAAGATACAGGAATGGATTTTGCTGCTGCAACAGAAAGTGCAAGTGGCAAATTAAAAGCATTATTTGATTTACGAGATGGTAATAATAATGACGCAATGACCGGAAATACAGCAAATATGGTTACAAAAAACGGAACCACATATGTAACATTAGATAATCCATCAAATAAAAATGTGAATGCTTTAGCAATTCCGGCAGAAGGAAAAGTCGAAATTGCAGATAGAACATTTGTTTATGAAAGTTGGGAAGCAAAGTTAGATGAAAATGGAGAAATAGAATCCATTACATTTGCTTTACAGGAAGTTGTAGACCCAAATGCCGTAGATGATTATGTAGGAAAAGAAATTACAGTTGGTAAAAATGTAAATTCTATGGGAATTCCATATTATCAGCAACAAATGAATGAATTTTTGCGTAACTTTGTAGAAATGTTCAATGATATTCAGAAAAAAGGTCAGACTTTGGATGGTGAGCAAATGGGAGCATTTTTCGTAGGACAGACAAAAACTGGTACTGTTTTTGATTGTGATGAATGGGGAACACCGGATAATCGTGCAACTACCATTTCCTCTAAATCAGATGGCTATCATCAGATAACAGTTGAAAATATCAGAGTAAATAAAACTTCTTTAAAAGACCCAAGATATTTTGCAACAACGGTAGATGTTACAAATGGTGCAGATGCATATGATTTATTAAAAGAAATGCAGGCATTAGAGAAGGATACAATTATGTATCGTGGAACAAATGCAGGAGCATTTTTAGAAACATTACTTTCTGATATTTCTGTAGATACGGAAAAAACAACTATTTATTCTAAAAATTACAGTAATATTGGAAGTATTATTCAAAGTCAAAGAGCCTCCGTATCAGGTGTAGATGAAGACGAAGAAGCAATGAATCTTATTAAATATCAAAATGCCTATAATTTATCTTCCAAAATGTTGTCAATATTTAATGAGCTTTATGATAAATTAATTAACCAAACGGGATTATAGGGGTAACGTAATTTTTTAAAATGCCGATATATATATCAGACGTAGAGTGTTTTACGTCTGATATATTTTTTTGCAGAATAGTTCACAAATAAAAATAGTAGTTTATATATAATAGCAGTAAAATATAGAGGTAAAAAATTTATGAGAATTACAAATAATATGATTACAAGCAATACAAAATCGAACATAAATTCGAATAAATTGCTTATTAACAAATATAATACACAGATGACAACACAAAAGAAAATTTCTAAGGCTTCCGAAAATCCGGTTATTGCGATTCGTTCTTTACGTTTATCAACAACTTTAACTCATTTGACACAATATGTAGATAATAATATTCCAGATGCAGAAGCATGGCTTGATGTAACAGAAACAGCTATTAACAATATGAAAGACCTTCTTGCAGATATTCGAACACATTGTGTAAATGGTTCCACAGATACCTTAAAAGCAGAAGACAGACAGACAATTGTAGATGCATTAAAATCATTATCCGAACAATTATATGTAGAAGGGAATGCAGATTATGCAGGAAAAACTGTTTTTACAGGTTATAGAACATCTTCTAATCTTACATTCAATAATGATGAAGCAGATACGGAATATCAAATTACCCAAAAATTTCAATCAAGTGAATTAGAAGAAAAACGTTATTATTCAGGTGTAGTAAATGTTCCCGAAACATTAACCGATAGCGTACCGGAATGTGATGTTGTTGTTCGTGAAAAAACATATGAAAGACTTCGTTTGGCATATAATGGAAAAACAGAGTTAAAAAATGTATCATATACATTAAAAGATGGTACGGAACAAAATTTAGTAGAAACAGACCAAAATGGAAATACTACATATAATGGTATTACAGTATATGAAAGTGAAGAAGCATGGGATGCAGGAACAACAGCAGAAAATTGGACAGCAGGTGAGGGTGCTGATACAACATCTGCAAGTGGTGGAAAAGTTGTTGGCGATGATGAAATTGTTTACATCAAAAAAACAGGAGAATTTATTTTTGGTAAGAACATAGCAAACACAATTTCTGATGGCAGAGCTTCTATTTCAGCAGAATATACAAAAAAGGATTTTTCCAAAGGAGAATTAAGACCGGAATATTATTACGATTGTATCGATATTTCAGATGATAATCCAGAACAACATATCACTTACACAAAACAAAATCAAGAAATTAACTATACGATTGCAAATAATACAGAACTTACCATTAATACACAAGCAAGTGATGTATTTGATTCCGGTATTTTACGAGATGTAGAAGATTTAATCAATGTTGCACAAAAGTCCATAGCAGCAAATAATAAAGTTGTGGAATTAGAAAATATGATGAATGAAGCACAATATCAAAATGAAGAAGCACAAGCAAAGCTTCAAACATATTTAGATGCGGCAATACGAGAAGCTGATTTTGCAGATGATGATTTACAGAAAACATTTGAGCATTATATTACAGCATTTGACAATTACTTAGAAAATGTCAATGTTGCAATTACAAATGTCGGAAGTATGCAAAATCGTTTGCAAATGACAAAAACACGTGTAGAAAATCAACAAATGACGATTGAAGATTTAAAAACAGCAAATGAAGATAGAGATATCTCGGATATTATTATTGACTATACAGCTGCTTACAATGCATATCAGGCATCATTAACAGCAGCAAGTAAAGTAGGAGATGTATCGCTTCTCAAATATTTATAAGATTTTAATTAACAGAACATAATATAACAAAATGATGAATACTTTTTTATGAAATATATAAAAGTTAAGAATATAAGAATAAAAAGAAGATATTTTATTAGTAAGGTTTAATAAAAAAATAATATTATTTTAGTTATTTTGCATAAAACTAAAATATAAATGCAAAAAATTATAAAGTTTTATAATATAAATTATAAATTCGTTGGAGACGAAGGAGGAGATGACCATGAAGGCCAATACAAGAATTTTTGGAACGATTGATGTTGCAGATGATAAGATAACTACAATGCCAAAAGGAATGATAGGATTTCCGGAATTGACACATTTTGCATTGATTTTTAACGAAGAAAAAAAAGATAAAATGTTTAAAATCATGTGGTTACAGTCTATGGACGATGGAGATATAGCATTTCCCGTGATTGACCCGTCAAATTGTCTTACAGATTATCACCCATCTGTAAATGAAGAAATCATTGCACCATTAGGTGAATTTAATGAAGAAAATACCTATCTTCTTGTAACAGTAACCGTACCAAAAGAAGTTGAAAAATTTACAGCAAATTTAAAGGCACCAATTGTTATCAATACAGATACGAATCAAGGAGCACAAGTCATTACAGAGGATAATTATTCGATTAAATATAATATCTATGAACTGCTAAAAAATAAAAATAATCCAAAAGAACAAATCGATAAAAATCAAATGGAAATGAATGTAAAGGCAGGTGAATAGAGATGCTTGCATTAACAAGAAAAAAAGGGGAAGCCTTAATGATTAATAATAACGTAGAAATTACTGTTTTAGAAGTCAGAGGTGACCAAGTAAAGCTCGGTATCTCAGCACCAAAAGATGTTCCAATCTATCGTAAGGAAGTATATTTACAGATTCAGGAAGAAAATAAGGCAAGTTTTAATCCGGAAGGATTGGATATATTAAAAGAATTTATTTAAAAACACATGGAGGTGTATGGAAATGACAATTGAACCAATGAAAAGCGTAGCAATGACATATCAGGGAAGTAGCAATGTTACCGAAGTGAAAAGTGAAGCAGTAGCAAAAGCAGAAAATTCACCAGTAGCAGCAGCAACTGCATCATTACAGCTTGCAAAACAAACAATGGCAATGGATACAAAACAAATGTCAAAAGAAGGAGGAAGTAGCAATAATCCAAACCAACAGACTTTGACACAGCAGGTAAATCAGCAGGCACAACAAAAAGTAAACCAACAGATGAATCAGGAATCGCAAATAAAAAAAGCGATAGAAGAAATTAATAAAAAGGCAAAAAGTTCAGAAGCCGTATTTGGTATGCATGAAGATACCAATCGTGTCACAATTAAAATTGTAGATAAAAAGACAAAAGAAGTAATTAAAGAGTTCCCACCGGAAAAAACTTTAGATATGATTGCAAAAGTTTGGGAAATGGCGGGACTTATGGTTGACGAAAAACGTTAATCAAGAAAGGAGTACACTATGGCAATTCGAATATCCGGATTAAATTCAGGCTTAGATACAGATGCTATTGTTCAAGAGTTGGTATCTGCATACAGCTTGAAAACGCAAAAATATGAAAAAGCCCAAACAAAAATTTCATGGAAGCAAGATGCATGGAAAGGTTTAAATACGAAAATTTATGGTTTGTATACAAACGTATCAAATTTACGTTTCTCCTCTGCATATAATTTGAAAAAAACAACAGTATCCGACAATACAAAAGCTACTGTAACAGCATCAGGAACAGCCGTAAGTGGAACACAGAAGCTGAACATTCTTTCTACAGCACAGTCCGGATATATTACAGGAGCCGACCTTTCTGGAAAAGCAAATGGAAAGAATGTAACAGGAGATACTACACTTGGTGCATTGGGATATAATGGTGGTAACACATCAATTGAAATTCGAACGAATGATGGAAATGTAGAAACAATAGATGTCACAAAGAATACAAAAGTATCTGATTTTTTGAAAGAATTACAAGGCAAAGGTTATAATACGAACTTTGACGAAGAAAATCAAAGAATTTTTATAAGTTCTAAAAAAACAGGAAAAGATGCTGATTTTGTAATTGCAGGTATAGATGCAGATGGAAATAAAGTATTAAAGGCATTAGGATTAAATGTTGCATTGGTAAAAGAAGATGGTTCTGGTTTTACTGAAGCAGGAGCTATTTATGCAAAAGACTATGCATATTATAAAGGTGGAACTACAATAACATCAGATATGATAGGTAATACAGAAGTCATTAATGATACAAAAGGGGCAAATACATCTTACACAACTTTAAAAAATAATTTAACAGCTGATACATATGGTATGACAGATTCTCAAGCAGATAAAGTGATTAATATATTAGTGAACACTTATTCTGCTAAGAAAGATGAAGCAACGAATAAAACTGCACTAACAGAGGCTTTAAAAGATTCTGAACTGGAATTGACAGAGGAACAGATAGAAAATTTAGTAAATGATAATTTTACAAATATTGAAGAAATTGGTAACTATTTATCTAAATATGAAAATTATAGTATTGAAGAAATTGCAAATTTTGATGCTAGTACTGATACAATGCAAATTTCAGATTTAGCAAATACGTTAGAATATGTAAATAAATTAGTTGATGTAGCAGCAGCAGAGAAATTTATAGCAGAAGATAATGCTTTGAAAGCAGAAAAAGAATCTTATGAAAGTCAAATTGCCGGATATACATATGGAAAATTACAAAAAGCTGTAGGTTCAGATAATATTCAAAGTTTAATTAGTGATTTAGCAAGTAAAGTAACTGTAACAGATACTGGTGAAAATAAGAGTGCCTCTGTTGATGAAGATGCTAT
>JAFWXB010000414.1 GCA_017523185.1 Lachnospiraceae bacterium
AGAAGCCGGTTGGTTTCAATATGTCAAAGGCTTTTTGATTGGTCGACCACTTTGTTTTGGAACAGAAATGTTTGGTATTGACCAGTATCGTGCTGTTACAGATGTACTTAATGAATATAATGTCCCAATTATTATGGACATTGACATCGGACATTTGTCACCAATGATGCCAATTATCTGTGGAAGTACAGCAAATATCAATATAACAGGAAATGAAATTAAAATTCAATATACTTTTGAATAATATATCAATATCGATTTATTTATATGACTGGCAGTATTTTACTGTCAGTCATATTGCGTTATACGAGTGTTATTTCTGCATTTTGCAGTAATTGGAAAAATATGTAAGTAAAGAAAATATAATTATATAAAGTGTCAAATTTTCATTGACGTTGGCGAATTGATTCTATATAATTAGTTTTGATTATGTTTTATTTTGTTATAAAAAGCAAAAGAAGGAATGCAGAAGAAAGTAGAGGGTTACATGAAATTAGCAGAAACAAAAGCATTACAAAGGATAATGGCAGTTGCTTTAGTAGTCATTATGCTACTTGGTTTAACTACAATTCCTCAATATACAATGTATGCATATGAGGAACGAGCAGGTGTTATTTATTCAGAAGATAAATCATTAGTAGAAACATTTAAAGAACCAAAAGCAGGTGCAGAACATGCAAGATGGTTTGAATATGGAAAGAAAGTTACGGTTATTGACGAAATAAAGGATGAAGATGGAACGCTTTGGTATCATATTACATATGAATTAAAAGTAGGTGGTACGGAAAGTAGTTATTGTCATGCAAAAAATGTAATTTTTGATGAGAATGTAGAAGTAATCGAAATGGGTGTCATTAATGCGAATAATGTAAATGTTAGAAATGATGCCGGAACTATGAATACAACAATTTTAGTTGCATTATATGCAGGACATGAAGTGGAAATTTTAGGTCAAAAGTCGGTAAATTCTGAAATATGGTATCATGTTCGTTGTAAAAAAGAAGAAACCACATATATCGGTTGGGTACTTAGTACATATGTAACAACAGAAACAGAAAAAGAAGAAGAAATTAAGCCAGATGAAAATTATGAGCAGACTTTGCGAGATGCAGGATTTCCGGAAAGTTATATTCATAGTCTTGCTGTACTTCACGACAAATACCCTAATTGGGTATTTGTCCCTGTAAAGACAGGTTTGGATTGGAATGATGTATTGAAAGCGGAATCGGCATCTGCAATTAATATGGTGGAAATGTCAGCAGATGATGCAAAAAAATCCGTAGCATCTACCGAATATGATTGGACAACAAATACATGGGTGATTCGAGATGGGGAACGATGGGTAACGGCACATCCGGATTGGATTGCATATTGTATGGACCCAAGAAACTTTTTAAATGAAACTTATATTTTTCAGTTTGAAAGTTTAAGTTATAGTGATGTACATAATTTAGAAGGTGTAAAATCTGTTTTAAAAAATACATTTATGGATGGAACTGTGACACATGGAGATGGAACTGTTCTTAATTACGCAGATACCTTTATGGAAATTGGCAAAAAAGTAAATGTAAGTCCATATCATTTAGCTTCGAGAGTAAAACAGGAACAAGGTATTAGTGGGACAAGTAATTTGATTTCCGGTGTTTATCCGGAATATGAAAAACTTTACAATTACTTTAATCTTGGTGCATATGGTACACCGGTAGATATCTTAGTAAAAAGAGGTTTAAGTTACGCAAAAACAAAAGGTTGGACTACACGATACGCTTCTTTAGAAGGTGGTGCAGAAAGTATTGCCAGCTATTATATTACAAGAGGACAAGATACATTATATTTCCAAAAATTTAATGTTGTTTATAAAGATGCACTTTACAGACATCAATATATGGCAAATGTTACAGCAGCACAATCTGAAGGGAAAAGTGTAGGAAAAGCATATACAGATAAGAATCAAGCGTTTGTATTCCGTATTCCGGTTTATGAAAATATGCCAAAACAAGCAGTTTCTTTTAATGTAAAAGGAAGTCGTAACAATTATTTAAAAGATATTCGTGTATCCGGATTATCACTTACACCAACATTTACAAGTACAACAACAGAATATTCCATTGTTGTAGAAAATGATGTAGATTCTATTACCATATCAGCAACACCGGTAGTAGAAAAATCAACGATATCCGGCACAGGAACACATAATTTAAGTGTGGGTACAAATACAATTAAAGTAAATTGTAAATCACAAAGTGGAGATATTAAGACATATACACTTACGGTTGTAAGAAAAGAGCAAGAAATCGAAGAAACACCGGAAGTTCCGGAAACTCCGGATGAAAATAAGTATACCTTAACTTCTGATAAATATATCCTTGGAGAAACATATATTACAGGTGTATAACCTCAGACAAAGGTAACGGATTTTATTAATGGATTTCAACGTG
>JAFWXB010000005.1 GCA_017523185.1 Lachnospiraceae bacterium
ATATCTGTGTCTTCTTTTCTTTTATAAATAACAATATTTATTTTTATTACTTTGGATTGATTGGTGTAATTACTATTTTATCTGCCTCCATTCCTGTTTTTCGTTTTACTACATCTTCTACTTGTGCACGTTTTGCATCTGTCACTTCACCCATATCTAAAACAACGTCACAACATTCGTCACTAATACTTACCACAACATTTTTAAATCCTTTTGCTTCTAAAAGCATCTCTGCATCTGCTTCTTTTTCTGCAATGTCTGTCATTTTTACCATTTCATTTACAGCTTCTTTTTTATTTTCTTCTTTTAATTGTTCATTATTGATAATCTCCAATAATGTTTCTTTATTTTTAGCTCGAATTTCCTCTCGATTTAATTTTACAGATGCTGCATAATCGGCTGCATTAATCATAGTTCCTGTTAAAACAGATTCTCCCGGATTTATTTCCTGCTCTGTATCAGAGATAATTTCCGTATTATCCGACGACCACACCATATCCTCCCATTTTTCAGAACTTTCTCCTTTGTCACTATTTGCATTTGTTTTCTTACTCAATCCATCAAATTGAAAACCTGTTTTGTCATAGCTTATGTATCCTGCAATTGCGATTAAGACCGCAAGTGTCGCAATTACAACTTGATTTTTACGAATTCCTTTTTTCATCTTCCTTCCTCCTGCTCTGTCATCTTTACAATACTTATTCTATGCACGTCAATTGGAAATAATGCTAAAACAGCATCTGTAATTCGAGCATCTATCGTTGGTGTTCCTGCTCCTTCTGCAACAATAACAACTCCACACACATCATTACTATTTTGCTCTGTTGTAAAAAAAGAACCTGCGTTTTGTGTATTTTTTGTAGTTATCATTACTTCTACCTTTCCCACCCCATCCATAGCTGAAAGCACTTTTTTTAGTTGCAATTCACGCCCTTCCTCCACGCTACTATCATATGTTGTTTGAAATACCTTTTCTTCCTCTTTGTTAATTGGAATTGCAAGAACAAGAAGTAATACACCTAATAATATCCAAATAAGGTATTTATTGCCCTTCTCCTTTAAAAAAGAAATATTCAAACATATCCTCCTTTTCTTCTATTTGAAAATCTATAAGTTCCATTCGCTCATTTAATTCCTCAAATGCCTCATATAGAATCGTATTATCTCTTATAAAGAAAAATTGTAATATTGGTTTTAATAATAATACAATAACAAAAATTCCTATAAAAAATTGAATATACTTTTTATAATCGTCTTTTGGAACTAAATACGAAAGCACCATTAAAATGAGTACAAATACATAATAATTTTTTACAAATTCCAGCATATTTTTAATATAAATTCCCAATAAAAATACTTATTTATATACAATAATTTTGTTAAAAATCTAAATTGTATTATTTAAAATATAAAACTTGTAGCAACACTTATAATAGAAAGTAAAATGAAAAACAATAACATAGAATCTATCATTATTTTCAAGTACAAATTACAACCTCTTGCTACGCCTGCAACACATTCCGTAATTCGCTTATCTGCTATCGGTTGTAAAATTGCTGAAAGCAGATGATAAAAAAGCCAAAAAATACCTATTTTTAGAATAGGAATCATAGCGATTGCAACAAGGATTATCAATGAAACAACTCCAATACTGTTTTTTATTAACAATCCACAACTAAGTAATAATTCACTCGCTGACCCTATTGTATTTCCAATTCCGGGGATTGATGAAATTCCTTGCAAAACAGCATTTCCTGCTAACCTGTCCTTCGCAGGTGTAAGCATGGATTGTATAACACTTAGTCCAATAACTGTTCCAAATGACATTTTTAAAATAAAAGAAACGCTTTTTTCCATCAATTCTGCCAATTTTGAAAGTTTATCTTCTTCAAACAAATAATTTAAAAACCGAACTAATACAAATATATGAATAAGTGGACTTAATATATTTTTCATTAACAATTCCAAAAAATATATCATCATAAATGCAACTTCATAAAACATTGCTCCCGAAACAGCATTTCCCGAAAATACAAGTGTCACAGCATATGTAGGAATGAGTGCATTTAAAAATTTTAATAAGCTGTTCATTCCTTCCATTGTCATATCCCTTACTAGAAAAAAAGATTGCATCAAAAGTATCATCATAGTTCCATAAATCATTAAAAATCCCATATCAGATATGTATCTGTTTTTTGTTACAATCAATTTTTGAATAATGGAAAATAAAATTGCAAAACATAACATTTTTAAAAAAATAGGTCTTGCTAT
The DNA here is from genome assembly GCA_017523185.1 of Lachnospiraceae bacterium. The sequence goes on from JAFWXB010000005.1 coordinate 2,272, forward strand.
GGAAAGTTCATAAAAAATACTATCAAACATAAGTGTACAAATATTTTCGGCATTGATAGCAGATAAACCATCACTACTTATCAATGCTACCAAATCTTTAAATGTCATTTTTATACGCAAATGTTCACTTACAAACGTATTTAAAGAATCAAAATCAAGTGCATCTAAAATTTCTTGCAAAATTTCTTCTGTTTTCATCATAACTGCCCATTTCATACAAATCGCTCCAAAGTCTCCACTAAAAATATAAGTCCCGGAATACTCAATGCGACAATCGACAATTTTGCAAATAATTCTATCATTCCGGAAATGGATTGATGTCCTGCATCTTTACAAATAGAAGAAGCAAATTCGGCAACATATGCAATTCCAAGCATTTTTAAAAGTTGCATATAATATGTTTCTTCTATTGCAACCATTTCTATCATTTCACTTATAAAACCAATCACAACGGAAATTTGGGACAATACATATAAAAAAATAATCATGCCTGCTGCAATAGCAATTAACATGGAGTGTTCTGCTCGTTCTTTTTTTATTATAGTAGCAAAAAGTGCAGCCATCACACCTATCATACCTATTTTTATCATACTTTCACACGCCTTACTTTCATTCAAATATATTTACCTGATATTTTTATTATTTAGCACAAACTTCCCAAACAAAAGCATTACGAAATTTTTTACATAACACTCTACTATTTTTCATAAAAAACCACAGTATCAAACTCTTGTTCTTTTTTCATAGATTCAATACATATAAAAATGATGCAAAAATCCTATCACTACATAATAAATAAAGTTTCCATTGTACTAAATAATTCACTAATATAAGGAAGTATCCAAAACAACACAATAATCAGACCTGCTAAACTCAATAAAAATGCTTGTTCATCTCTCCCACTATGACGTAACACTTGCCCCAATATAGTTACAATAATACCTACTGCTGCAATTTTAAAAATAATTGTTATACTCATTTGCATTCCTCTTTCTAATTTTTGTTAGAATAAAATAATAACCATCATACAACCACCTAACATACTAACCGGAATCCACACTTTCTTTTCTTCCTGAAATTTCTGTTTTTCTTGTGCTTGACATTCCTCCAATTGTCGTAAATAAGATTGTAAAAAACAACTATTTTCTTTTCTGCTTTTTCCAAAAAAAGCATGACCTGACTGTAACAAAAGATGAAAACTACTTTCACTACAATCCCACATATTCTTTTTTTCCATAAAAACAGCTTCCCATGCATCTTCTCCCTTCGGATATATATTTTGTCGCAATCGAAACGCAATTTCATGTAATGTTTCCATTACAATACATTCCCTACTTTCATAATTTTCAAAAAACACTATCCAACGTGCTTTTTCTTCTTCCATCGCATAAATTGCTTTACGAAAAAAAATCTCCATTTCATGCAGTTTGCGCTGTCGTGTTTTTTGTCTTGTAATCCACACAT
>JAFWXB010000415.1 GCA_017523185.1 Lachnospiraceae bacterium
TAAAATCCGGAAAACATAATTCCAACCGGTTTTACTTTTCTTGTCACAAGTTCCTGATTTTTTAATTTCTTGTATTGAATTTCTATGTATTGTTGATTTTTTACAGCCTGTTCTAACTGCCACAATGGTTCTAAAAGCTGTTTTCCATGTTGTAATTCTACATAATGATACATTTCATTGCGAAGTAAATCTGCAATTAGTTTGGCTTCTTCTTCATCACTACAAGTCCCTATCAATTTGTGAATAATTGGAAAAAGTTCATTTTTCATTAAACAACGACTTTCTAATAAAACTTTTACAACTGCAAGAATTTCTTTTCCTTCTAACTGATTTTTATGTTTTGTCTGCAAAATGTATCCACCAGCTGTTTTATCAAAAACAACTTCTTGTATCTCTCCACTTTCTAAATTGTGGTTTTGTAAAAAACATTGAATATCTGCAATATCCCTTTGAATAGTTCTTGCTGCCACATGATATTCTAAACTTTCTTTCTCCTTATAAATAACTTTTCCCTGTTTTAATCTCGCATAGATTGACAGTATTCTCTCTGCTTTATCTTCAGAATCTTTTCCCATCTTTTTCATCCTCTTTCATTTATTTATAACAATTCCATAATTTTATAGTTACCATTTTATTTTTTCTTGAAAATTAGTCATACTAATAAATTTTACTCACTATGAAATAATATGCGAATTCCTTTCTTATGAATAAAACAATAACTATTTCGTACGGAATCATTACTTACATACATCATTATAATCTTTTACATGGACATATAATGTCATTTGAAAATTTTTTATTTATATATGACATATTTTTTCATTGAATTCCATAATATGTCCTATGATAAGACAATTATTTTTGTTTTTTAGTATAGCATTTTAATTATTTAATTGCAATATAGGAAGGTATTCACATGGCACGTATCATTGACAGTCAACAAAAGAATTTAATTGGTACAAAAGTAAAAGAATTACGCAAAGAGAAAAAATTAAGCCAACAACAACTTTCAGATAAATTAGAAACATTAGCTATTTATATATGCAGAGGTTCTATTTCTCGCATTGAAGACCAAACACGCACCGTAACCGATATTGAACTTTATGGATTGTCGCAAATATTAGATACACCTATTGAGGAATTTTTCATCTAAATATTATTTTTCTTTTCATATATCATAATATTGTTTTATATGCTAAAAACACTTTATAAAAATACTATGTTAAAGTATAAAAATAAATAAAAACCATAATGCTCTTAACTTGTAAAATCTATATCTTATTTAACTTTAATCAATCAAATAAATCCCTACTTTAAATGCATAGAATATTAAGTAGTAAATAAACAAATTTCAAATATCTTATTGTAACAAAAAAGAATGTTATAATCTTATTATATCTATTGATTTATAACATTCTTTTCTTATTTCTGCTAACTATACGTTTTTTCTTAGTTTTAATCCAATCATTTACAAAAATATATACAAATTCTACACTTTTAAATTTACTTTTACCATATTTTACAACAATAAAAACAATACATAATATGAAAATTCCTTACAAAATAATATTTACTATGATTCAAAAAACAATTCCTTATACATTTCCTGCCTTAAAATTATATATAGGATACAATCGTTTCTGCACATTTACGGTTTCTGCAAGTTGTTCTTCTATTTCTTGTATTCTGCGATAAGCAAATGGTGCTTCATCTAAGGTTTCTTTTCCAATACAAGAACAGTAAACGCCCTTGTTTTTCATTTCTGTTTTAAATTGAGATACTGTATAATTTGCTTTTACATCCTCTCGTTTTAATTTTCTACCCGAGCCATGTGGAGCTGATTCATTCCATTCTGTATTGCCAAGTCCTTCTCCAATTAAAATCCCATCTGACATATTGATTGGAATGACAACAAATTCCCCTTTTTTTGCTGAAATTGCTCCTTTTCGTAAAATCGGTTCACTACATGAAAAATCCACATAATTATGTATCACCGAATATACTGCTTCTGTTTTCCATTTCATACCTTTTACAAGTTCATCTAATATTGCTTCACGATTTAAAGAAGCAAACTCTTGTACGATTTGTAAATCATGCAAATAGGCTTCTTTTAATTTTCCTTCTAAATACGTCATTTCATAAGGAATGACGATTTCTTTTTCTTTGAGATATGTTTGTCCTTCTTTTAAATAATATTCCGTTACTTCTTTTCCTAAATGACGACTTCCTGAATGAATTGCTACATATAAATTTCCTTCTTCGTCTTTATCCAATTCCAAAAAGTGATTTCCACCACCCAATGTACCAATACTTTCAATTGCCTTTTTTGTATTGATTGCCTTTTGACAATATAATTTGGAAAAATCAAATGTTTCACTAAAACGATGTGGCTTTTTTCGAACTGCAAAACCAACTGGAATGTTTTCACGAATGACTTTATCAAGTTTCTGAAATTCTGCTTTTTTCTGTTTTAATTTTGCCATTGTAATTCCACACCCAATGTCAATACCTACGACATTTGGCAAAATTTTTTCACCTATGGTAGATGTAAAACCAATTGTTCCGACTTTTCCAGGGTGTACATCCGGCATTACGCGTACTTTGCAATCTTTAAAACTTTCGTTATCACAAAGTAATTGTATTTGTGCCATTGCATAATCTTCTATGCTATCTGTAAATATCTGTGCTGAAGTATAAACTCCGTTTATTATTATCATGTAAAATCCTTTCTATCCAATCAATATTTGTTTTCCTTCAAATACAATTCCATATTTATAAATATTTTCTATTGAAATCCTTCTTTCTAATAAAGTTGCTTCATATTGTAATAGTAACATATTAGATTCCATTTTATTATAACAAATATTTATATATATGCCAATATATTTTACTTAGTATATACCATTTCGCTACCGATACACCTATATCGGTAAGAAGCCCTGCTACTTTACGATTATTCATGGAATATCTTTGTGAAAGGTATCGCAAAGAAGCTGCCATTTCTCCGTCAGGTCCACCATATTGGCTCATAATAAATGCTGCCATTTTTGCATTCGGTCGCGTAATACAGATTGGATATTGTAATCGTTTTTCATAAATCCACATACTATCTTGTCACCTCCCATGGCATTGGCGTTTCTACCCAAGTCCATCTGTCTCTGCAAGATGCATCTGCAGTTAATGGACCAAAATTTGCTTCATATTTTTGTTTTGCTGTATTTAACATTTGCACACATTGGTCATAATACTCCAATGCATCTTTGTCTGTTGGATGTGTATCCAAATAAAGTTGCATATCAACTGCACAAAGTCCTAACATTGCAATCCATTCCATAAGTTGTTTCTGTTTCATCTTCTCGCTCCTTTCCATGCTAAAAATGGTTTATCTAATTCTGGAAATATCGTTCCAACTTTTAGTGCTTTTGCAGGCTCATATGTTTCATTAAATTTTTGCCATGGAACATATGCCATAGCAATTTGTTCCATATCACAAGAATTCATATTTCGTCTTGTGCAATTTACACAATTCATATTTTTTTCCATATGCATACTCCTTTTTTTATGATTTATATTATA
>JAFWXB010000416.1 GCA_017523185.1 Lachnospiraceae bacterium
GAACGTGCAGAAATGGCAACAGAAGTTGGTGCAGATATTACAGTTCGTATTCATGGAAATGGAGATGATAACAGTTCTGTAAATGGTGCACTTACTATGGCTCCGTCTACAAGCAATCCATATGTAAGTGAATTAGCAGCAGAAAGCCAAGCATTAAGCAAATGTATTATTGATGCGTATTGTAATGCTACAGGAATGAAAAATCGTGGTGTTATGATTACCGATACCATGACTGGAATTAACTGGTGTACAATGCCGGTAACAATTGTAGAATTAGGGTTTATGAGCAATCCGACAGACGATACGAATATGCAAGATGATGCATATCAGGTAAAAATGGTAAATGGTATTGCAAATGGAATTGATGCTTATTTTGCAGATTAAAAAGAAAAAAACGAATCTACAAATTCGTTTTATATAAAAAGGCGAAAAAAAGCCGGAAAAGGAGAATAAAGGGCATGAATTTTGGAAAATTGAAGAAATTCGAACAAAATGGGAATGAAATCAAGGTTATTTTTGAAGAACAAGAAGCGTATTTTACCGTTGTAAGAGATGATATTATTCGCGTATTTGTACCATGTTTTTCAAAAGAATGTGTTTCTAAAGCAATTGAAGGAAACAAAGTAACAGACACAGAATTTGCAGTAGAACAGGCAGAGGGGCTTGTAACAATTACAACAGGAAAAATTAAAGCAGAAATCTTTGATAACTTTGTAATTGATTTCCGTAAACCGGATGGTACTTTAATTTTAGCAGATTACAGAAAAGAACGTACTATCAAAGAAAAAGTAAGCTGGGAAACTATCGAAATGTTAGAAGCAGAAGGACATGATACTTCGAAACTGACAGAAGAAAAAATCAAATATCAAATTGTAAAGCAATTAGATGATGGTGATGATTTCTATGGTTTAGGTGATAAATCCGGTTTCTTAAATAAAAAACATTATGAATATGAAAACTGGAATTCTGATATTCCACAGGCACATAATGAAGATTATAAAGCATTGTACAAATCTATTCCGATTTTACTTTGCTTAAAGAAACATGGTGCATATGGTGTATTTTTCGATAATACATTCCGTAGTAATATCAACTTAGGAAAAGAAAATACAGAATATTTCTATTATACAGCAGAAGATGGTAACTTAGATTACTATTTTATTGAAGGAACAGACTTAAAAGATATTATTGGTGCATATACTTATTTAACAGGAACAACACCACTTCCACAGTTATGGACATTGGGCTATCAGCAATCCAGATGGGGATATGAAAGTGCAAAAGATATCCGTTATATTGTAGATACTTACCGTGAACATCAGATTCCACTTGATGTTATTCATTTAGATATTGATTATATGGAACACTTTAAAGTGTTTACTTGGGACGAAAAAGAATATGACAAAGAAGGCGTATTATTTGCAGAATTAAAAGAAAAAGGTGTAAAACCAATTACAATCATTGACCCTGGCACAAAAGTAGAAGAAGGCTATTTTATGAGTGACGAAGGTATAGAAAATGATTATTTTGCAAAAGATAAAGATGGCAATGTATATATCAATGTAGTATGGCCTGGAAATTCTTATTATCCTGATTTTGGTAGAGCAGAAGTGCGTAAATGGTGGGCAGACCATCACAAAGTATTAACAGATATGGGTTCTGCAGGTATTTGGAATGATATGAATGAACCGGCAAGTTTTAATGGTGAACTTCCACAAGATGTTGTATTCCATGATGAAGATAGAGTAAGTAATCATGCAGAAATGCACAATGTATATGGACATTATATGTGTCGTGCAACATATGACGGACTAAAAACACATACAGGAAAACGTCCATTTGTAATTACTCGTGCTTGTTATGCAGGCTCTCAAAAATATACAACTGTATGGACAGGAGATAACCAAAGTCTTTGGTCACATCTTCAAATGGTAGTACCACAGCTTTGTAACTTAGGTATGAGTGGTTTTACATTCTGTGGAACAGATATTGGTGGTTTTGGAGCAGATTGTACACCGGAACTTTTATGTCGTTGGATAGAAGCAGCAATGTTCTCTCCATTATTCCGTAACCACGCAGCAAAAGGTACAAAAGACCAAGAACCATGGCGTTTTGGTAAAGAAGTTGCAGATATCAATCGCAAATATATTGAAATGCGTTATCGTTTTATTCCATATATTTATGATTTATTCTATCAGGGTGAAACAACAGGACTTCCTGTAATGCGTCCACTTGTACTTCATTATCCAAATGACCCTGAAGTTCGCAACATGAATGGAGAATTTTTAGTTGGTGAAAGTATCCTTGTAGCTCCTGTTTTAGAACAAGGTGTAACAAAGAAAATGGTATATCTTCCGGAAGGTGTTTGGTATGATTATTGGACAGGCGAAAAATTCCAAGGCAATCAGTATATTTTAAAAGATGCTCCAATTGATATTTGCCCAATGTACATCAAAGCAGGAAGTATGATTCCAATGTATGAAGCAATGCAGTATGTAGGTGAAAAACCATATAACAAACTTACACTTCTTACAACACCGGAAGCAGCATCTTATGTACATTTCCAAGATAATGGCGAAGATTATGCTTATCAAGATGGTGCATACAATTTATATGAATTTAAGAAAGATAGCGAAGGTAACTTGGTAACAATTATGTTACAAGAAGGCTATACTGCATATGATGAAATTACAGTAACAACAATTGGTAAATAAAGTCACATATTTTATTTTTCTTACATATTCTAATAGTGATAGTAATAAAAATGGAGTATGATTTTGGAAAATAAAGAAGATGTATTCGCAAAAATTCCTTTTTATATGACATATCCTATGCAAAATTTGTATGTAACGGAAATGGAATATGAAAAGGATATGGAGCGAATGAAACAAATGTATCCAAAAGAAGTAAAACAATTACAGCAGATGATAGACAAACGTTGTGATGAGTTGGAATATGAAGGAAGCCGTATTTATGATGAAAATCCTGATAAGTATATGTTAGAACAAGAAATAAATCGTCTTTATGAGGAATATCTTCGTCAAAATCCACAAGGGAGGATTCCTTATATGCCACCATCACGACCGATGTCAGAATCACAATGGGGAATGGAGCAAAGACCTCCACAGCCAATGCCGAGACCACAAGAAAGACCGGACGGACAGCCACAATGGGATATGAGTGGAAGACCACAACC
>JAFWXB010000417.1 GCA_017523185.1 Lachnospiraceae bacterium
CCCATAGCAACACGCTGTCTTTGTCCACCGGATAATGCTTTTGGTTTACGGTCTAATAATTTTTCAAGGTCAAGAATTCTTGCTGCTTCTTCTACCTTTGCTTTAATTTCATCTTTTGGAACTTTCTTTAATTTTAATGCAAATGCCATATTATCAAATACAGTCATATGTGGATATAAAGCGTAGTTCTGGAATACCATTGCGATATCTCTATCTTTTGGTTCTACGTCATTCATAAGTTTTCCGTCAATTAAAAATTCCCCAGAAGAAATATCTTCCAAACCTGCAATCATACGAAGTGTTGTAGATTTACCACAACCTGAAGGTCCTACGAAAATAATAAATTCTTTATCTGCTACTTCAAGGTTGAAATCTTTAACAGCTTCAAATCCGTTGTCGTACAGCTTACAAATGTGTTTCAATGATAAACTTGCCATTTTAAAAACCTCCTAATTAACTTGCCCTAAGCCATTTTATTATAGTTATAATATCGGAGTATTGACAAAATTACCATTGTCAAATCGACAAAGATTTTCAAGTTATCTTGGCACATTGACGAATCTTGTTTTTTCTTAAAAACAACTTAATATCTCTTATGAAATACGGTTGTAATTTTCTATATCTCTTTTAATTTTTTCCGGTTGTTCCAAAACCACCTCGACTTTTATTTCCTAAAGATATAACTTCTTCAAATAAAATCTTTGGCTGATTTTCCATAATACGAAATTGTGCAATTCTATCATTTACATAAATAGTGGTATCACGTGTCGCATAAACAGGCATACGCCACATATCATCATCTCCACAATAAGAATTATCTATAATTCCAATACTATTTGTTTGTAAAATTCCCCATGTTTTAAATGTAGAACTTCTTGGTGCAATATGTGCCTCATATCCTTTTGGAATTTCCATAGCAACTCCAAGTGGAATTAACTTAAATTCTCCTGCTTTTAATTCCACTTCTTCTGAAGCACGAAGGTCTATCCAATCCGACTTTCCGTCAATATAATCTAATTTTTCAATTTTATCTGAAAAATACTTAATTCGTATTGTTTGCATCTTATCTTCCTTTACTCTTTTTTATAATACAATCTATTTATCTCATTTTCCAAATATATGTTCAATAACAAAAGTACAAACAATGATAATTACTGCAAAGTTACACTTACAAATATATCTTTATACTATACACTATTGAAATTACTAAAATGAAATTAAAAAAATCCATTATTTCCAATCAGAAGTTGGGGTTTCTGTACGTTTATCACGTTGCATCAAATCCATAACAGCTTCTTTTGCTGATTTATCTTCAAATAATACTTTATTTACTTCTTCAATAATTGGCATTGTAATATAATATTTTTTTGCAAGTGCTAATGCTGCTTTTGCAGAATATACACCTTCTACGACCATTTTAACTTCTTTTGTCGCTTCTTCCATTGTCATACCTTGTCCCATTAACATTCCAGCCCTACGATTACGGCTATGTTTACTCTGACAAGTTACAATTAAATCTCCAATTCCTGTTAATCCATTCAATGTTTCCGGCTTTGCTCCCATAGCAACTGCAAGACGAGCAATTTCTGAAATCCCTCTGGTAATTAACGCTGCCTTTGTATTATCACCATATCCAAGTCCATCTGCCATTCCTGCTGCAAGTGCAATAACATTTTTCAAAGAACCTCCAAGTTCCATTCCAAGTATATCAGAACTTGTATATACACGAAATACTTCATTCATAAAAATATCTTGTACAAATTCTGCTGTCTTTCTTGTTTTC
>JAFWXB010000418.1 GCA_017523185.1 Lachnospiraceae bacterium
AATTATAATCTGGCAAAAGCAATTTTGAACGCAGATAAATAGTCTACTACTTCAGATGCGTAGGATATTAAGTAGTGAGTAAAAGGAGAGTTTTTTCATTGAAAGGAATTGATTTATGAAATTGTTACAAAATATTGGGATACCAATATATCAGCAGATTGCAGACCAAATACGGGAGGATATTTTAAGTGAAAAATTGAAACAAGGAGAATATTTACCATCTATTCGAAGTTTAGCCAAGGAGTTGAAAATTAGTGTTATTACAACAATGAAAGCGTATGAACTTTTAGCAGAAGAAGGTCTTGTAACAGCTGTACAGGGAAAGGGATTTTATGTAAATGCACAAGATAGTGAAATGTTGCGAGAACAACATTTACGAAAAGTGGAAAATGCATTGTTAGAAGCAATAAAAGCTGCAGAAATTGCTGGTATGAGTAATAAAGAACTAGAAATGACATTACATACGTTATTAGACTGGAGAAAAAGAATGTAGGAAAATTAAAGAATATAGCAGGGAGGAGGATATTAAAGTCTTTTTGAGATAATTTATATAAATGCGAATTTCATAAATAATAGCAGTTTATAACTTTTTATTATTTTAAATGATAATTATAATTTAAAATATTTTTGTATAACAGAAAAATGAAGTATATTTTTGTGTAATTTTTCGTATTTTATTAATTATAGTTTATAAAATATTACATAAAAGTAGAGAAAAATGAATGTAAATTCCTTATTTTAATAATAAATATTATATTTTGTATTTATTTCTAAAATTTGTCGAACTCACGTTAATTATAGAGTTTATGTTATTACTATAAATGATAAAATATAACATATTGCACAAAATAATCCGTAATAGAAAGACATATTTATAATAACAGAAAGAAATGTCTTTCTATGACAAACAAACTACACATAGTTTTGTGCAATTTTCAATATTTGCTCAATTATAGTTTATTATTTATGAGAAGAAATATGAATGAGTGGGAAACAAAGAAGTATGAACGCCAGTTTATATAAATATAAAATACAAAAAGTCTTTAATAGAATATGTATGAATGTGAATTATGTAATTGAAGGAAAAGAAATTAAAAAGAAATTTAAGGGGTTTGTATTGAATATTGAAGAATTGAAGATTCCAAAAGGATTTTCTACAGCATTAATTGGGGAAAATGGTGCAGGAAAGACAACTCTTATTAATATTTTAGTGGGGATTCGTCTTGACCATAAGGGAACTATTCGCTATTTTGATGAGTTTGATGAGAAGGAACGAGAAGAAGGCAATCGAAAAGAGAGAATTGGATATGTGGGTTCTGGGAATTTTTATTTGCCACAATGGAAAGTAAGTCAAGTAGAAGCTGTGAATACGTTATTGTTTGAGGGGTTTCATAAGGATAGATTTCGTGCATGGTGTAAAAAATTAGCTATTTTTGGAGAAAAATCGTTTGATGGTGCTAAAAAAGTAAATGAAATGTCAGATGGAAATAGAATGAAGTTAATGCTTGCTAATGTATTCGCAAGGGATACAGACTGTTTGATTTTAGATGAACCGGCATCGCCACTTGACCCATTGATGAGAGATAAACTTTGTGAGATGATTCGAGAATATATAGAGGACGGGGACGGAGAACGTAGTGTTCTTTTTTCTACACATAATATTTCTGATATGGAAAATGTAACAGATTATGCTATTTTTATGGAAAAAGGGAAAATTGTAGAAGAAGGTTTTATAGAGGATTTGAAAGAAAAATATATTGTTGTAAAGGGTGAAGCTGAGGATATTGAGGAAGCAAAAAAACTTCTTTTTTCTATTCATACAAATACATATGGATTTGAGGGGATTTGTTTAGCGAAAGATATGGATAAGTTAGCAAATATGAATATTAGTTGTGAAAGACCGAATTTGTATCAAATTAGTGTAGCAATAATGCAATATTATTCTTATTTGACGTGAGTTCGATAAATTATTAAAAACATAAATTTGATTATCAAAATATAATTTTTATGCGATATTTTTATGGTTTTATATACTATTTTTATAAAATATTACATAAAGGTATGGAAAAACAAATGTAAATTTCATATTTTAATAATAAAAATGATATTTTACATTTATTTTTAAAATGTATTGAACTCACATTATGTTATTTAGGAAAAGGGGTGTAGTGATAAAATGAAAGTGGGGATTGTTTTATGATAAGAGCAATTAGAAGTTATTTTGTTTTTTCAGAGTGGAGATACCGTATTATTTTATTTGTAGTAATACCTATTAGTTTTATAGGAATTGATTATCTGCTTTCCCAAATATTGACAGCAGGAAATATCAAAGATGGTGTAGAAATAGCAATTATGGTAATTGGTGCTAGTATTTTAGTTATGGCTGAAGTGTTTGGTGAGTATTGGTTTTTGGCAGGAATCAATTCAAGAAAAGGTAAGAATATGGAGTATTTAAAGACATCAAATTGTTTTTTGGAAATAATGAAGTCTTGTCTTATTGTGGATTGGATGCGAAGATGGATAACGATTAGTGTTGTATTTATAATAACCGGAGATTTTGATATGAAGTCAGCAGAGGGTGTTTTAAAGTGGGGAAAAATTTTTGCTGGAATTTGTTTGACTGTTGCAATTGCTCAAATCGGTGTGTATCTTGCACGATATATGACATTATTTCATTTTGTATTTTTGATAGCATATATTAGTGGAAGTATAACTGTTTTTGCAATGATACTTGTAATGAATTATCCACTTGTGGGTGGTATAGTAAGTGGAGTTTTAGCAGTTGGAAGTGGTATGTTTTCTGTGTGGCATACGTTAAAGCGTGTGAAGGGGGGATATTATGATAAACGATATCAAGTTGGGATTTAAGTTATTGCCATATTCTATGCAATATGTACAAAGTTTAATAGCTTTTGGAATTTTTATTGTAATAGCTCTAATGATGGATATTTTTCCTATGCCATTTACTGCTTATGTGGGAGTTTATTATCTGTTTGGCATGGTGTTTGCTGTACAATTGATTCATATGCTTGGGGCTTCTGATATGATACAGGCTTCACCATATAAAAAGCGTTTACAGACGAGAATTGTAACGTCTATAGCATTTTGTATGGAATTGGTTTTAGTGACGATTATGATAATAATTAGAATGATTCATTATTTTGCTTTTGATTATATGAAAGAAAGTGTATGTAATACGTTGTTTCTTACAAGTATATTGATTATTATTTTAAATATTTATATGACTATGGCAATGAAATTTTATTGGATAAGCACCATTTTTTTTGTTATAGCATTTATGGGTATTTATATGCAAATAATGAAAAAAATAGTTTTTTTAAAAGAGGCACAATATAGGGTTGTTTCGCTTCCTGTTGGGATTGTAATGTGCTATATTTCAATTGTTATAGGAAGTGTGTTAATGTATGGATTTGGAAAACTTTTATATGAAAAAGAATATAGTCCTATGGCTTTTCGTCATGCATTGAAAAGAGGAAAATAAATATTATTTAACGTGAGTTCGATAATGGAATATATTAAATGAAAATTGTATGGTAAATCATTAAAACCGTTTTAGAATTGTAGTTTTGTTTTATTCGATACAGTTTAAATATATTTTTATGAAATTATTGAACTCACGTTATTTAATTTGGAATTTATGTTGTTGAAAACATATTTTTTTAAGATTGTTTTGTCATTTGTTGAGAAATATACATATTATATATAAAACATTTTATTACAAAATCGCATAAGACGTTTTGGTTTTTACTATATTTTACTATAATTGATAAAATAACGTGAGATTGACAAATTAAAAAAAGAAATACAAACTATTATTTTGGTTATAAAAATAGGAGTTTGCATTGGTTTTTCTATATTTTTATACATTATTAATAAAAAATATGTCTTTTTTATATGGATAATTTTGTACAATATTCTAGATTTGATTCTGTTTTATAATAGTAGTAAGACTTTAGAAATTATGTATGATTGACAGGTAGTGAAAGTCATAACAGTAATAGAAAGGATTTTATATATGAATTTTTTAGTTATTTATCCGAAGGATATAGAACGATTACAAATGGAAAAAAGAGCACTTATAGTTGATATACGTTTAAGAAATGAGTATCAAAAAGGACATTGGAAAGGTGCTATAAATTATCCGGAAGAAGAAATAAATGATTATACAAGTGTATTGAAAAAAAATCGGATGATTATTTTGTATTGCGAACATGGTGGAAGTAGTATGCAAATTGCTCGTACTTTAGGAAAAAAGGGATATCAAGTTGGAACTGTTGTGGGTGGATATGAAGCAATAAAAAAATTTGAAGAAAACTATTTAAAAAATCATTAAGATATGTAACAATAAGATAATTAAAATAACATTAGTTCGACAAATACAAAAAATAAATGATTATTATTATTTTTTTTCTGAAAATAAAATTGTAATAATGTTTTCTCACAATAATATTTTATTTTTATCAAGAAAGTTCAATAATGGAACTCACGTTAAAATAAAAATATTTTAGTTTTCAAATAAACAATAATTTATTATAATAAATAAAAATAAACAATAATTTATAGTTCTTTGAGAAATGATTTTATTTCGATATTGTTTTGGGGTAAAATAAACAAAACGCATTTTGAATAATGAAAAATATTTTAAATTTATTTAGTTATACAATATTTGTGTTTGATAATAGAAATACATTTATACAATATTTTTCGTTGGTTTTTAGGTGTATTTGTAGAAAAATAAATAATTAAGAAAGAGAAAATTTATGAAAACATATGAACTTGTAGTGCCATGCCATTTTGGTATGGAAGCAATTACGAAACGTGAAATATATGATTTGGGATATGAAATTACAAGAGTAGAAGATGGAAGAATTACATTTGAAGGTGATACAGAAGCAATATGTCGTGCAAATGTGTTTTTGCGTAGTGCAGAGCGTGTTTTGCTTTTAGTGGGAAGATTTCAAGCTACTACATTTGATGAGCTTTTTGAGGGGATTAAAGCCCTTCCATGGGAAGAATATATTCCGAAAAATGGAAAATTTTGGGTAAAAAAGGCATCATCTATTAAGAGTAAATTATTTAGTCCATCTGATATTCAGTCTATTGCTAAAAAAGCGATTGTAGAACGTTTAAAAAAGGTATATCGTACAGATTGGTTTGAAGAAGATGGTGCTTCTTATCCAATTCGTATTTTTTTATTAAAAGATGAAGTGATGGTTGCATTAGATACATCAGGAGATTCTTTGCATAAAAGAGGGTATCGTTTACAGACAAGTAAAGCACCTATTACAGAAACGTTAGCAGCTGCACTTATTATGTTGACTCCATGGAAAAAAGATAGAATTCTTGTAGACCCGTTTTGTGGTAGTGGAACATTTCCTATTGAGGCTGCTATGATTGCTGCAAATATTGCTCCAGGTATGAATCGTTCTTTTACAGCAGAGAATTGGACAAATTTTATTCCAAAACAGTTATGGTATGATACAGTAGAAGAAGCTGAAGAATTAGTAGATAAGGATATTAAAGTTGATATTCAGGGCTACGATATTGATGCAGATGTGGTAAAAGCAGCTAGAGAAAATGCAAAAAGAGCCGGTGTAGACCATTTGATTCATTTTCAACAACGTGCAGTTGCAGACCTTCGTCATCCGAAAAAATATGGTTTTGTGATTACAAATCCACCATATGGAGAACGTATTGAAGAAAAAGAAAATCTTCCGGAATTGTATACGCAGATTGGAAATGCATATAAAACGCTTGATGCGTGGTCAATGTATATGATTACAAGTTATGAAGATGCAGAGCGTTATGTTGGAAGAAAAGCAGATAAAAATCGTAAAATTTATAATGGTATGATTAAGACATATTTTTATCAATTTATGGGACCAAAACCACCAAAGAATTCAAAAGGCTCTAAATTTTAGCATTGGAAAGAAAAGTACAGAATATTTTGATGTTAAAAACTTGTTGGAATGAGAATACATAATTCTGCAAGTTATAGAAAAATAAAATTGTTAGATTTTAGAAAAAGTTACTTAATAGAAAGGAAGAAAGCAATTTTTCCCATCACAAAAAGGTAATGGGTTTCCTTGCCTATATTATTATGAAATATTCGAAAAGATATATTGTACTAACAATTGTAATAGCAATTGTATTTTTATTAAAGTTTCAAGTAATGGAACTGGATAATTCGGAAATTGGAAAATTTCGAGGTGGAACATTAAGTGCAAAAGCATGGTATCCACTAATTGCAGAAGATGTAAATAGTAAGTTACTTCGTGTAGTGATTGATAATAAAGAATATACGAGTGAGCAACAAAATTTCTTTATGGATAATAATCGAAATATTATGGTTCCAGTCAGTATTTTAAGAGATGCATTAAATTGTAGTTCACATATTTATCAAAAAGAACAATTATTAGTAGAGAAGCATGATTTAAGTGCATTATTTACTTTAGATGAAGATACTGCATTAAGTACAGGGGAAAAAGTATCCGTAGAATCTCCTTTTACAAAGGTGGAAGAAGAATATTATGTAAGTATTAACGATTTATCAGATATGTTAGGGTATGGCTATAATTTTGATATGCAAACAAATACATTAACAACTGCTGATTTACTTGAAAATGCAAGTATTCTTCCAGCAAGTTATGATTTGCGAGAGAAAAAAAGAGTATCTTCTATTCGTAATCAAGGACAATATGGTACTTGTTGGGCATTTGCTGCTACAAGTGCGATGGAATCAGCATTATTGCCGGAAGAAGGGTATGTATTTTCTGTTGACCATATGAGCATGAGTAATTCGTTTAATTTATCACAGTATGATGGTGGAGAGTATACAATGGGAATGGCATATCTTGCAGCATGGCAAGGCCCTGTATATGAAAAAGATGACCCTTATGGAGATGGTGTGTCAGATGATACATTAAAAGCAATTAAACATGTACAGGAAATGCGAATTATTGGTTTAAAAGATATGCAGGCAATTAAAGAAGCTGTATTTCAGTATGGAGGGGTACAAACCTCTTTATATAGCAGTTTAAGGACAGCAACAAGCAGTTCCCAATATTACAATAAAGAAACAAAAGCATATTGTTATATTGGTACAGAGAAACCGAATCATGCAGTTACCATTATTGGCTGGGATGATAATTATTCAAAAGATAATTTTAATGTTCCATTGGAAGGTGATGGTGCATTTATTTGTCAAAATAGTTGGGGAACAACATTTGGAGAAGAAGGTATCTTTTATGTTTCTTATTATGATACCAATATAGGTTCTCATAATGTTGTTTATACACGCATTGATGATAATGATAATTATGATAATATATATCAGAGTGATTTGTGTGGTTGGGTAGGTAAGCTTGGTTACGATAGAGAAGAAATTTATGGTGCAAATGTATTTAAGGCAAAAAAAGATGAAGAAGTTGTAGCAGCATCTTTTTATGCGACTGCACCAAACACAAGATATAAAATATATGTAGTAGATAATTTTAAAAATATTCATTCTTTTACAGAAAAAGAATTGGTTGCAGAAGGTAGTGTAGAAAAAGCCGGATATTATACAATTGATTTTGCACAGGGAGTACAAGTGCAAAAAAATTCGAAATATGCAGTTGTGGTTTATATTTATACGCCTGGTGCGACACATCCACTTGCTATTGAATATGATATGGGCTCAGAAGCATTGGAAAATATCGATTTGGAAGATGGAGAAGGGTATATTAGCTATTCTGGAAAGAATTTTATTAATGTAAAAGAAAAACAGGATTGTAATCTTTGTATTAAGGCGTTTACAAATAATCAATAGTAATAATAAAATATTAACAGAAAAATTAGTAATAAATTTATATATAAAAGCATTTAATTGGAGATAAAAAATGAAAAGAATAATTTTTGCAACAGGAAACAAAGATAAAATGCGAGAAATTCGTGAAATTATGGCAGATATGGATGTAGAAATTTTATCTATGAAAGAAGTTGGGATTAAATCAGATGTAGAAGAAAACGGAACAACATTTGAAGAAAATGCAAAAATAAAAGCTATGGCGATTGCAGAATATACAGATGCAATTGTATTGGCTGATGATTCCGGACTTGAAATTGATTATTTAGATAAAGCACCTGGAGTATATTCTGCACGTTTTATGGGGGAAGATACTTCTTATACGATAAAAAATCAAGCTTTGTTAGACAAGTTAGATGGTGTTCCAAAAGAACAACGTACAGCACGATTTATGTGTTCTATTGCATGTGTTTTACCGGATAAAAGGGTATTTGTAACAAGTCAGTCAATGGAAGGGTATATTGGATATCAGACAGAAGGCGAAAATGGATTCGGATATGACCCAATTTTCTTTTTAGATGAATTTGGTTGTTCTTCAGCTACATTGTCACCTGAACAGAAAAATGCAATTAGTCATCGTGGAAAAGCATTGCGAGCAATGAAAGAACTTTTGATAAAAGAAGGAATTTTATAAAAAAATTATGATATTTGGGTAAAAAATTTTGCCCAAATATCATAAAAAAGAAAAAATTATGAGAATTTTTGGATTTTCAAAATGTGAGAAAAGCCTATAAAATCAAGGGTTTCAGAGGATTGAAAAAAATTTTTTAAAAAAATCAAAAAAAAATAAAAAAAAGTGTTGACATTTGTTTGTTTATGGTGTATATTAAACAAGTCGCAAGGGAAACGACATAAAACAAAAACAAAATAAATCCTTCGGGGTGTGGCTCAGCTTGGCTAGAGCGCCTGGTTTGGGACCAGGAGGTCGCAGGTTCGAATCCTGTCACCCCGACTTTATGCGGGTGTAGTTCAATGGTAGAACACTAGCCTTCCAAGCTAGATACGTGGGTTCGATTCCCATCACCCGCTCTCGCTGTGCAAACAGCGTTCAGCGGCTATGTGCCTGTAGCTCAGCTGGATAGAGCAACGGCCTTCTAAGCCGTGTGTCGGGGGTTCGAGT
>JAFWXB010000419.1 GCA_017523185.1 Lachnospiraceae bacterium
AGAAACGGTTTCTTTATTTCCTACATTAAAAATATGTTGTTCGGGTCTATTTATTAAAATATTATCTATAAATCTACATAAATCGTGAATATGGAAAAACTGTAACTGCATTTCTCCATCTTTTGGCAAATAAAACTTTCTGTCAGCTAATGCACAATCAAATACAAATGCTTCTCTATATACAGTATTCATTGGACCATATAAATACGGTGGTCGTACAATATAAGCATTTGGATTTCTTTTCATTAAAACTTGTTCTGCTTCTATTTTATCTGTTCCATATTTTCCCCAATATTTATTTAATGCTAATATGGTATCTTCTTTGAAAGGTTGTGGGACATATTCAGGATATACTGCACTTGAACTGATTAAAATATAATCTTTATATTCTCCCACAGCATCTAATAATAATTCTACATCATTGGAATTATATGCTGTATCTATAATGATATCAAAAGAATATGTACGAAGTACCTCTCCAAGATAATGTCGGTCTGCTTCAATCAAGGTAACTCCCTTTGATTGCTTCTTGCTATTTCTATTCAATACATATACATCATATCCTTTTTTTACATAATATTCTGCAATATATCTGCTTACAAAAACAGTTCCACCGGTTACAAGTATTTTTTTCATATTTGCCTCCAAACTTTATCTATGCATATACATTCTTGTCATTTCAGGTTCATTATCTCCTTGTACCATACACAAAAATTCCCAACCATATCTTTCATAAAAATTGATGTGGTCTGTTACTAAATAGATTGGTGTAATTCCTTTCTCTTTCATATCTGTTACTGCCATATCTAATAATTTTCCTGCAATTCCTTTACAGCGATATTCTTGTTCCGTATAAACAGCACATACATTTGGCGAAAGGTCTTTTCTATCATGAAAATCATTTTCAATCACACCCAAACCTGCTACTATCTTTTCACCATCAAGACACAGATACCAACCATATTCCGTTTCTTTATTCAAATATGCATTCATACATTCCAAATATGCTTCTTTTGGCACACCCCATTTGCTATGAAACCATTCTGCTGCTATATCTTTTTGCATTGGTTCTTCCATGAGCTTAATATATCTATATTTTTTCACTTTTTAATTCTCTCCAAAAAATAAATTTAATATTTCATAAAATTATCTTATTTATTCATTTCTCGAACAATTCTTTGTATGCTCTTTTCTGATAAAAAATACTCCATCGCTAATATTTTTACTGAAATTCCATTTTTATACTTTGTATATATCTCATTATTTCGTATTTTATAATATTGCTTTGTCTTTGTTTGCGTTCCCCAACTCTTTTTTTCTTTACATGGAATATAGATACTTTTTCCATTTACATATTGCTGAATAGTTTCTATCAGTTCTTTTGGCAAAACATCTTCTGCACGAACATAGCTCATTGTAATCCTCCTATTATTTTGTGGGGATTCATCTGAGCTTAATATCTTCTTTTATTTTAAGCTCAGACTACTGAGCCATAACATATCTTGTACGCATAAAAAAATTATCTCCTTTCATCACTTCACTTCTAATAATACCTATTGAAAAAAATTAGTGCAA
>JAFWXB010000420.1 GCA_017523185.1 Lachnospiraceae bacterium
ACACAAGGAATTAACGAAGCATATCGTACAGGACGTGGCAAAATCAAAGTAAGAGCAATTACAAATATTGAACCAATGCAAAATGGAAAAAATCGTATTGTAGTTACAGAACTTCCATACCTCGTCAATAAAGCTCGTTTAATTGAAAAAATTGCAGAATTGCACAAAGATAAAAAAATAGATGGTATTACAGACTTACGAGATGAATCCAACCGAGAGGGTATGCGTATTTGTATTGAACTTCGTCGAGATGTCAATCCAAGTGTTGTTTTAAATCTTTTATATAAACACACACAATTACAGGATACTTTTGGTGTAATTAACCTTGCACTTGTGAATAATGAGCCAAAGGTATTAAATTTATACGAAATGCTCCACTATTATTTGCTTCATCAAAAAGAAGTCATTACAAGACGTACGCAGTATGATTTAAACAAAGCAGAAGAACGTGCACATATTTTGCAAGGCTTAATGATAGCACTTGACAATATTGATGATGTTATAGCCATTATTCGTGGAAGTCGTACCACAGCAGAAGCAAAAGCAAACTTAATCGAATGTTTTGGATTATCTGAATCGCAAGCACAAGCAATTGTAGATATGCGTTTAAGAGCTTTAACGGGCTTAGAACGCGAAAAATTAGAAAATGAATATAAAGACCTCATGGAAAAAATAAATGCCTTAAAAGCTATTTTAAACGATAATAAACGCTTATTAAATGTTATTCGTGAAGAAATTCTTATTATTGCAGAAAAATATGGGGAAGATAGAAAAACAGATATCGGCTTTGATGAATTTGATGTAACAATTGAATCCTTAATTCCGGTTCGCAATACAGTTATTACTATGACAAAATTGGGCTATATTAAGCGAATGGGAATTGATAACTTTAAGGCACAAAATCGAGGTGGGAAAGGTATCAAAGGTATGGAAATCATAGAAGATGACTATATCGAAGAAATGATGATGACGACATCACATCACTATTTGTTATTCTTTACCAATACAGGACGTGTATATCGTATTAAAGCATATGAAATACCGGAATCAGGTCGTACTTCTCGTGGAACAGCAATTATCAACATTATTCCACTTCAACCACAAGAAAAAATTACAGCTATGATTCCAATTAAAGAATACGAAGAAGACAAATATCTGTTTATGGCAACAAAACAAGGAATTGTAAAGAAAACAGCAATTACCGATTATGCAAATATTCGTAAAACAGGTCTTGCAGCGATTACCTTACATGAAGATGATGAGCTGATTGAAGTAAAAATTACGGACAATACCGAAGATATTTTTATGTTCACAAAGTATGGTCAATGTATTCGTTTCCATGAAACCGATGTCAGAACCACAGGAAGAACAACTATGGGCGTAATAGGTATGAATTTAGAAGCAGACGATGAAGTAATCGCAATGCAAAAGGAAAGTCAAGGAGATTCTGTTCTCATTGTTTCAGAGAATGGTCTTGGAAAATGTACATTAATGAGCGAATTTACGCCACAAAATCGTGGTGGAAAAGGTGTAAAATGCTATAAAATTACAGAAAAAACAGGTAATTTGGTAGGCGTAAAAGCTGTAGATAAAGAAAATGAAGTGATGCTTATTACAACAGAAGGCATTATCATTCGAATTAAAGTAAATGATACAGCGTTACTTGGCAGAGTTACTTCTGGTGTGAAACTTATTAACTTAAAAGAAGGAGTAACGATTGCAAGTATTGCAAAAGTAAGAGAAGATAAAGCACTTATAGACGAAGAAAACGAAGAAGAATCCTAAAACGATAATTAATATCTTATAAAATCTAATAAACAAGAGAGTTACCCACTATGTAATGTTTATACATTTAAAGTGGGGACTTTCTTGAATCGGTTAAAGATTATACTATGTTGTTTAGGTTAAATATATTTAACAAGAGTTGGATAATTAAAGATAGTTTATAAAATATTACATAAAAGTATTGAATATCAATATAAATTTTTTCATTTGGATAGAAGAAATGATAAATTTCTTTTTGAAATTTGTCGAACTCATGTTATATCCTTCAAGTATATTTAGAAGTATAAATGAGTAAATTTACAATATTACACAAATCTTTCCACAACTGAAAGAAATCTTTCAAATTTATAACAAGAAATATTTTTGTATAACAAACAAATAAATAATATTTTTGTGCAATTTTTACTATTTTATCAATTATAGTTTGGAAGTTAAAATAATATATAAAAATTCCAATATGTTTTAGATATTGGAGTATCAGAGAGAGTAAAAATAATGATTCGTACCATACATACAGATATTATAATAAAAACAATTAAAGAAATGTGCATAGAAGCAAATCACTATCTTTCTTCTGACATGAAAGAGGCTTTAAATCATGCACGAGACACGGAACAATCGGAATTAGGAAAGAAAATTTTAAATCAATTAGAAGAAAATTTGCAAATTGCATCAAGTGAAATGATAACCCGTGCCCGACCATTCCACTTTTTCGCAGCTTCGCCGTCGTAAGTTCAACGGCACAACACTGTTCGAGGACGTTTTCGAGCAGGTTGTGCGTCTTTGCATTGAGAAGGGGCTCATTACAGGCAAACTTCTGCTTACC